>JAHFSL010000141.1 GCA_023265785.1 Candidatus Coatesiibacteriota bacterium
GTGATGTTCCGGCGGGGCTACTTGTGGTGAGAATCTGGTCCGCATCCAGGGTGGCGGGCTGAACGAGACGCTGAAACTTATCGTCAAGCCCAGGTGATGCTATCTCCTTTCGGGCACGTGTTACGATCAGAATATGAACAAGAGACAGCGGGAGCTCTTGATCAATATCTGCGAGAAGGTGGCCGTCTATGGGATCACGGCTGGTTTGGTCGGGAGATTCTTGAACCAGGGAATTTCCAGTCCTGACTTGATTGGATTGGGCGGAGTGAGCTTGACCCTGATGATTGTCGGCTATCGCATCGCCAAAGGATTTGAGTAATGCTCAATGCACTAAATGCGCTCACGCCAGGCCAATCCGCCATCGTGGCCATGAGTATGGTGCTCGTCACAGTCATCGTGCTGGCGTGGTGGGGTGATCGCAAGCCCCGACACGCACCACGGACGCGGGGTTAGCGTGAACGGTGTCACCACCGCCCGTGATCTAGGGGTAAGGTGATGGGGATGTTTCAAGTGCGCGTGACGGTGGTGAACCCCGCTGATGCGGCCCGGTCCATCGAAGATCTCTTTTGGGTGGACACGGGGGCAACCTATTCCTTTGTCCCCCGCGGCCGGCTGGAATCCATCGGGTTGGCGCCGGATGCCACCCGGGACATCGTGTATGCCAACGGGACGAAGTCCACATGTGGAATGGGAGAGGCACGCTTCCGAATCCAGGGAGTGCAGGAGGCCAGGACCTGTCCGGTGATCTTCGCGCCCAATGATTCGCTCCTGCTCCTCGGCGCCACGGCCTTGGAGGCCTTTGGGGTTGCCGCCGACCCGGATTCACGGACCTTGCGGCCGATCGCTGCGATTATTGGCGGATTCCTCGCTTCGTCGTGATGGACAAAGGGCGGGGAAGTTGCCTGCGTATTGCGAGGTATGGGCTGGGTCTTGTCCTGGTCGGGATGGTACCTGCCCTGGCGGCTCCGGCGGCCCGGTCGGGGGCCCCGGCGGTGCGGAAGGGGAATCCGGAATTCACCCCCGAGCAGATCCGCCTGCTCAAGACGGCCCGGGAGGACCACCGCCGGCGGATGAAGCCGCTGGAGGAGACCCTGCGCGCCCGGATGAAGGCGTTGCGCGAGGCGATTGGCGCCAAGGCACCCGACGAGGAGATCGCCCGGCGCCGTGCGGCCGTCCTCGAAACGCAGGCGGCCATGAACGCCGAGAACCGCCGGTTTCAGCCCGTGATTGCGGCGATCCTCACCCCCGCCCAGCGCGCGCGGATCCGGCCCCCAGCACCGGCCGCCGCTCCGCATACAGGCGGCTGACCGTGCGTCCCGGAACGGGGACGCCGAACCGCCGGGCCAGGGCGGCGAACAGCCGGAGCGGAAAGCCCACCACGTTCAGGTAGTCGCCCGTGATCCGGGCCACCAGCCGGCGGCCCTCGCCCTGGATGCCATAGGCGCCGGCCTTGTCGAGGGGCTCGCCCCCCGCGACATACCGGCGGATCGTGGCGGGGGAGAGCCGGCGGAAGGTCACCTCGGTGCGCTCGCTCCCGAGCATCCCGTGGCGGGTCCGGGCATCCTGGATCGCCACGGCCGTCACCACCTGGTGGGTGCGGCCGGAGAGTTGTGCAAGCATGGAGGCCGCGTCGCGCGGCGACCGGGGCTTGCCGTACAGCCGCCCGTCGAGGGCGACCAGCGTGTCGGCGGTCACGATCACGCCCCGGGCCAGCCCCCGGCCGGCCGTCTCGACCTTGCGCCAGGCCAGCATCCGGGCCGCCTCCTCGGGGGGCAGGGACGGCATGGTTTCCCGGAACCGCACATGCAGGATCCGGAACGGCATTCCCAGCGCGCCGACCAGTTCCAGCCGCCGGGGCGAGGAGGTGGCGAGGACGAGGGGCGGGGGGAGGGTCATGCCGCCAGCAGTCCCGCGAACCGTTCCGGCCAGGGCCGCCGCAGGACATTGGGGTACGCGGGCTGGCGGCCCTCCAGGATGGCGATGGCTTCGCGGACGGGCTCCGCCTCCCGCTCGTCGCACCGGGCCAGCAGGGCGCGGAGGGGTTCCAGCGCCCGGTCGTCACCCAGGTCGGCCAGCGCGATGGCAATGGCGCCCCAGAGCAGGACATCCCGGGTCAGCGCGTCCACGAGGAACCGCAGAGACGCCTCGCCGGGAATCAGCCCGATGGCGGCATAGCCCCAGGAGCGCGCCTCCCAGCCCGGGGCGCGGCGGGCGAATCCCAGCAACCCGGGCAGGGCCGCGGGGCCGGTGCGGGCCAGCGCCTCGACGGCCGCCTCGGCCAGGACATCGCCGTCCGGGAGTTCGAGCAGGCCCAGCAGGGTGGGCACGGCCCGTGGCGACCGGATCTCGCCCAGCGTGACCGCGATCCAGACCGGGGTCCAGTCGTCCTCGTCGGGGTCCAGCCCGCCGAGCAGGTCCATCAGTGGCCCCACCGCCTCCTCGCCCGCGTCCGCCAGTCCCGCGATCGCTTCGGTGGGGGGCGATTCCCGCGCGCGGGTGAGCGCCACGAGGTACCCCGCAATCAGCGGCGACACGACGCGGGCGTCCGTCACGCGGTCATCCTAACATGCGCTGCGCTTGACCGGCCGCCGGACGGGAGCCTACGATAAGCCCGGATCACGATCATGGAACTTGGCCACTCACTCCGCCTCCGTCAGCAGGCGCGGCTGGTCATGACCCCCCAGCTCCAGCAGGTCATCAAGCTCCTGCAACTGCCCACCATCGAGCTGATTGACCATGTCCGGCAGGAACTCGAGACCAATCCCACCCTCGAAGAGGGGCAGGAGCCCGAGATCACCACGGAGCAGGCCGACGCGCCCGCCCCCGCGGACGCGGCCGAGGAGACGATGGACAACTGGCTGAAGCTGGCGGCGGATGAGGAGCCGCGGGAGGCGCGCAACCGCGACCGCGAGGAGGAGATGGAGGAGCGGCAGGAGGCCCGGATGGTGCCCACCCGCACCCTGCAGGACCACCTGATGGACCAGTTGCACATCACCGAGGCGTCCCCGGCCGACCTCAAGCTGGCCGAGTTCCTGATCGGCAATCTCGACTCCAACGGATACCTCACGACCCCGATGGCGGAACTGGAGGCCGGCTCGGGCGCCACGCCGGCCGCGCTGGAGGCGGCCCTCGCGCTGGTCCAGACGCTGGACCCGGCCGGGGTCGGCGCGCGCGACCTCAAGGAGTGCCTCCTGCTCCAGTTGGAGGAGGAGCCCGCCGCATCGCTGGCCCGCCGCATCGTGGAGCACCACCTCGCTGGGCTGGAATCATCCAATGGCGCCTCGGCCGCCCACCTGGCCCGGGCGCTGGGCGAGCCGCCGGCGGCCATCGCGGCGGCCCTCAAGCGGATCCGGGCGTGCGATCCCAAGCTGGGCGGCCGGTTCGCCCCGGCCCCCCCGTCCATCTACCCCGACGGCAAGGTGGAAAAGATGGAGGGGGAATATGTCGTCACCCTCAACGATGGCGGGGTACCCCCCTTGCGGCTCTCGCGGGCCTACCGTGAGCTGCTGGCCAACCGGCACGCGCTGGGGGAGGAAGAGCGCCGGTTCCTGCAGGACCGGTTCCGGTCGGCGCAGATGCTGATGCGGGGCATCGAACAGCGCCGGGTGACCCTGCACCGGGTGCTGGAGCACATCGTGAAGTCCCAGCGCGATTTTCTCGACCTCGGCGTGGCGCACTTGAAGCCCCTCACCCTGCGCGAGGTGGCCGATGCGGTTGGGGTCCACGAGTCCACGGTCAGCCGGGTGGTGGCCAACAAATACATCCACACGCCCCGGGGTACCACGGCCCTCCGGGACTTTTTCTCCAACCGCCTGCCGACCGCGGGCGTGACCGGCCGGTCCGGGGCGGGAACCTCGGCGGTGGCGGTGCGCGAGCGGATCAAGGACCTCATCGAGGCCGAGCCGCCCGGCGCCCCGCTGTCGGATGACGGGCTGGCGGAGGCGCTCAACCGGGAGGGAGTCACCATCGCCCGCCGGACCGTGACCAAGTACCGGGAGGGAATGCACATCCCGGCGGCCACCCAGCGCCGGGGCGGCTGGCAGAGCCAGAACGGGCGGCGCGCCTCGATTTAAGGTATATAGAAGGCCATGGTTGATCTGCGGGAGTCCCTCGCCGAACTCGCCAGGCCACCCGTGACCTTCACCCGGGGCCAGAACTTCCGGCCCGCGGGGGAGATCCGGATCTACGATGACACCCTCCGGGACGGGGAACAGATGCCGGGGGTGGCCTTCAGCCCTGAACAGAAGCTCGAACTGGCGATTCTTCTTTCCGAGATCGGGGTGCATGTCATGGATGTCGCCTTCCCGGTGGTTTCCGAGACCGACCGGCGGTCGCTCCAGTTGTGCGTGGAGGCCCAGCGACAGGGGAAGATCCGGCCCGATGTCGAAATCCTGGCCATGTGCCGGAGCAACCGGGGCGATATTGATTCCGTGGCCGAGACCATGAAGCAGATCGGGGCGGACCCCGATGCGGTTTCCGTCCTGGTCCTCTCCACGCTCTCCGACCTTCATATGAAGTACAAGATCGGCCAGTTCCTCCTCAAACTCGAGGGGCGGGACCAGAAGGAGTGGCTGGACCTGCCGGTGGACTTCTACCGGCAGGCCAACATCCGGATGATTACGGGGGCCGTGTCCTACGCGCGCGAACGCGGGTTCTCCCGGGTCGAGTTCGCCGCCGAGGATGCCTCCCGGTCTGAAGTCGCCTATGACATCCAGTGGGCGCTGGCGTGCGCGAAGGCGGGTGGCACCCGGATGTGCTTCTCGGATACCTGCGGGGTGTTCACGCCCGAGGCGGTGGACCACTACTTCCCCCCGATTGTGCAGGCCCTGCCCGCGGGCGTGTCGCTGACGGCGCACTTCCATAACGACTTCGCCATCGGGGCCTACAACTGCGTCCGGGCGCTGTCACACGGGGCGACCCACGCCGGGGTCACGGCCAACGGCATCGGCGAGCGCGCCGGCAACGCCCCCCTGCACCAGGTCGTCATGATCTTGAAGGAGCTCTACGGCATCGAACTCCCGGGGTTCCGGTATGACCGGCTCTGGGAACTGCGCCGCGCCATCGAGCGCGCGTCCGGCATCGCGCTCCAGCCGCACGAGCCCATCGTGGGCGAGAGCGTGTTCAGCCATGAGTCCGGGATGCACACGGCGGGGATCGCCATCCACCCGGCGATCTACCAGTTCATCCGCGAGGAGACCGTGGGCGGCGCCCACCGGTTCATCTTCGGCAAGCACTCCGGCGCCGCCGCGGTCGAGCACGTTCTGAAGAAGCACCTGGGGGCGCTGAAGGCGGCCGGGGTGGACCTGACCGATGACCTCGTCAAGACGCTCGTCGGCACGGTCAAGGAACTGCGCGAGGCGAAACTGCGCGCCGGGTCGCAGGAGCGGTTCATTGACGAGTATTACCGCAACTGGGGCGCGCTGGGGATTTCCGAGGAGGACGTCCTGAAACTCGCGCTGGAGACCAAGAGCCGCGTCTGACCGGCGCCTGAAGGGCGCTGGTAAACTTGAAGCATGCCTCCGCTCAAGGTCGGCGTGATCGGTGTCGGGCAGTTGGGCCAGCACCATGCCCGCATCTACGCTGGCCTGGGGCCCGAGGTGGAATTCATCGGGATCGCCGACACCGACGAGGCGCGGGGCCGGGACATCGCCCGCAAGACGGGATGCCGGGCGTTCACCGACTACCATGACCTGCTGGAGGCGGGGGTACAGGCCGTCTCCATCGCCGTGCCCACCCGCCACCACCACATCGTGGGGCGGGCCTGCCTCCAGCGCGGCATCCACACCCTGCTGGAAAAGCCGCTGGCCGCGACCCTCGAGCAGGCCGACGACCTGCTGGCCCTCGCCCGGGACCACCGGGTGGTTCTGCAGGTCGGGCATGTCGAGCGGTTCAACGCCGCGATCCGCGCCCTGCTGGCCCTGAAGCCAGTGCCCCTCTTCATCGAGGTTCACCGGCTGGGGCCGTTCTCGCCCCGCACCGCCGATGTGGGCGTGGTCCTCGACCTCATGATTCATGACCTCGACATCGTCCTGTTCCTCAAGGGCGCTCCGCCCGTCCGGGTCGAGGCGGTGGGGACGCCGGTCTTTTCCGCGCACGAGGACATCGCCACGGCGCGGCTGGAGTTCGCGGACGGCTGTCTGGCCAACGTCACCGCCAGCCGGGTCACGCGCGAGAAGATGCGCAAGATCCGCATCTACACCCGGGATTCCTACATCACGGTGGACTACCTGAAACAGGATGTGGCGGTCATGCGCCTGCGGGACGCGGGCCCGGGCGCCGACTGGCTGGAGGGGGATGACTGGATGGACCGGCTCGAGGTCGAGCGGCCGCCGCTGATCCGCGAGGAGCCGCTGAAGCTCGAGATCCAGTCGTTCGTCCGGGCGGCCGCCACCGGGGGGGAGCCGGAGGTTTCCGGTGCCAAGGCCCGGGAGGCCATGGCGATCGCCAAGCGGATCACCGACGACCTGGGCGCGCGGCTGGTCCGGTACCGGGGCACCGCTTCCTGAGGATCTTCCTCTCCGCGGGGGAAGCCTCGGGGGACCTGGTGGGCGCCCGGCTGGCCGTGGCCCTGCGCCGGCTCCGGCCGGGTGTCCGGCTGGAAGGATTCGGCGGGCCCCGGATGGCCGCCGCGGGCGTGGCCGCCGATTCGGCCACCTTCCAGGGCGCGGTGGTGGGGCTGACGGGCGCCCTCGGGCACGTCGTGGCGCTCCGGCGGC
>JAHFSL010000005.1:0-8270 GCA_023265785.1 Candidatus Coatesiibacteriota bacterium
TCGTGTCCACCCCGCAGGTGGTCTTTTCCGGCCCGCAGGCGTACGCCCGCAAGAGCGGCGGCGAACTGCTCTGTCTGGTGTGGTGAAGCGCTGATGTCACGGATCGGCCGGATGCCCGTGGCGATTCCCGGCGGGGTGACCGCCGAGGTCACCGACAGCCGTGTACGGGTCAAGGGCCCCAAGGGCGAGTTGTCGGTCCTCCTGCCGCCCGGCGTGGCCGCCGCGAAGCAGGACGCAACGCTCGTGCTCTCGGTGCGCAGCGACGTCCGAATGAAGGCGCGGGACCTCGCCTCCCGGCACGGCATGGCGCGGGCGCTGGTGCAGAACATGGTGGAGGGTGTGACCAAGGGGTATGTCAGGACGATCGAACTGCAGGGCGCGGGCTATCGGCCCACGGTCCAGGGAAGCAAGCTCGTGCTCACCGTGGGCTATTCGCATCCCGTGACGGTGGACCTGCCGGAGGGCGTCAAGGCGACGGCCGTGAAGATGGAGGCGGGGGGGCGCGCGGAGGAACGGCATACCGTGACCCTGACCGGGTGTGACCGACAGCAGGTGGGTGAGCTGGCCGCGCACATCCGTCGGATCAAACCGGCCGACGCGTACAAGGGCAAGGGCGTTCGGTACGGCGGTGAAGTCGTCCGCCGCAAGCCGGGCAAGGCCGCGGCGGGTGCCACGGCCGGCACGGGGGCAAAGTAACCCATGCGCGCCACGGCCAAGGCGGGACGGCGGGCGGTCCGGCACCGGCGGTCGCGCGCACGGCTGGCGGGGACGCCCGAACGTCCGCGCCTGTCGGTCTACCGCAGTCTCAACCATATCTACGCACAGATCGTGGACGATGCCGCCGGGCGCACGCTCGTGGCGGCCAGCACGCAGTCCCCGGAATTGAAGGTGCGGACCGGGCATGGGGGCAACAAGAAGGCGGCGGCGGACGTCGGGACGCTTCTGGCGGCGCGCGCGGCCGCCAAGGGCATTACGCGCGTGTGTTTCGACCGCGGTGGATTCCGGTACCACGGGGCGGTCGCCGAGCTGGCCGCCGCCGCCCGCAAGGCCGGCCTCGAATTCTAAAGGAGATGACATGATCGATCCGTCCCAATTGGAAATTAAGGACAAGTTGATCGAGGTGAAGCGCGTCGCCAAGGTCGTCAAGGGCGGCAAGCGGTTCCATTTCAGCGCGCTCGTGGCGGTCGGTGATGGCAAGGGCCACGTGGCCGTGGCGCTGGGCAAGGCCGGGGAGGTTCCTGACGCCGTGCAGAAGGCGATCGAGCGCGCCAAGAAACTCCTGATCCGCGTGCCCCTGCGGGGGACGACCATCGCCAGCCCGGTGACGGGGCATTTCGGCGCGAGCTGGGTCACCTTCCGGCCCGCCGCGCCGGGAACGGGGCTGATTGCCGGCGGTGGCGTGCGCATCGTGCTTGAGCTGGCCGGCGTTCGTGATGTCCTGACGAAGTCGCTGGGCAGCACGAACTCGCACAACATCGTCAAGGCGACCTTTGATGCGTTTGATCAGCTGGCCACCGGGGCCACGGCGCGCCGCCTGCGGCGCCAGCTGATCGGGGCCGTGGACGGCGAGGCGGCCGCTGCGACGGTGACCGCAACGGCGGGCGGGGCCTGAACGCCATGCCCTCCTCGGCACATCCCGGCGACCTGCGGCCCGCGCCCGGCTCCACGCGGCGGGGCCGGTATCTGGGCCGCGGCCGGTCCTCTGGCCACGGCAAGACCTCGGGCCGCGGGTTCAAGGGGCAGATGTCACGCACCGGCGCCAGGCGCCGGCCGGGATTCATGGGGGGCGACATGCGGCTGGTCCTCCGGATGCCCAAGCGGGGCTTCCTGAATCCCTTCCAGGTGGATGCACGGCCCGTCAATGTGGCCGAGCTTTCGAAGAAGTTTGCCGATGGCGCAACCGTGGACGCCGCCGCCCTGGCCGCTGCCGGGCTCATCCGCAATGCTGAATCCCGGGTGAAGGTTCTCGGCACCGGCGAGTGCACCCGGCGCCTGACCGTCTCCGCGCACGCCTTTTCGGGTTCCGCGCGCCGCAAGATCGAGGCGGCCGGCGGCACCTGCACCCTGCTCCAGGCGAGCCGGATCCCGCCCCGAGCCTGACCCGAGGGGACCGATGCTGGAAGCGTTCCGGAACCTGCTCGCCCTGCCCGACCTCAGGATGCGCCTGGGGGTGACCCTGGTCGCCCTGCTCGGTTATCGTCTGGGGTGCCACGTGCCCGCGCCGGGTGTGAATGCCCGGGCCCTGCAGGAGATCCTGCGGCTCAACGAGGGCGGGGCCTTCGGGCTCGTGGACCTGTTTTCGGGTGGCGCGCTGTCAAACTTCTCGGTGTTCGCCCTGGGCATCATGCCGTATATTTCGACCTCCATCATCATGCAGTTGATGACGACGGTGATTCCCCAACTGGAGGCGCTGTCCAAGGAAGGCGAAATGGGCCGCCGGAAGATCAACCAGTGGACGCGGTATGGGACTGTCGGGCTCTGCCTGTTCCAGGCATGGGGCACGACGCAGTACATCCGGAACCTCCCCGCCTCGGCCCTGCACGGCCCCGTGGTGCCCGAGTGGGGTCCGGGGATCGCCGCCCTGCTCATGCTGACCCTGACCGCGGGCACCGTGACGCTCATGTGGGTGGGCGAACAGGTCTCCGAGCACGGGATCGGAAACGGCATGTCGCTGATCATCTTCGCCGGGATCGTGTCCCGCATCCCGTTTGAGATCGGAAGCACCTGGAAACTCATGCAGGTCGGCGAGCTGTCGCTGTTTTCCCTCGTGCTCTTCCTGGCCCTGATGCTCGCGCTGACCGCGTTGACCGTGGTCACCCAGCAGGCCCACCGCAAGGTGCCGGTGCAGTACCCCCAGCGGACCCGGTCCGGGTTCCCGGCCATGAGCGGGGTCAGCACCTCGCTCCCGCTCAAGGTGGACTACTCCGGCGTCATCGCGGTCATCTTCGCCTCCTCTCTCCTGGTGTTCCCCACGTATCTCACCCGCATGTTCGTGCAGGAGGGCGCGGATACGCCCGCCCAGCGGTTCCTGCAGTTCATCGTGGACCATTTTTCACCGGGCACCCTGATGTATACCGTGGCCTACGGCGCCCTGATCATCTTCTTCTGCTACTTCTATACCGCGGTCATCTTCAATCCCACGGACGTGGCCGAGAACATGAAGAAGTTCGGCGGGTTCGTCCCCGGCATCCGGCCGGGACCGGCGACCGCGGAGTACCTGGACAAGGTCCTGTCACGGATCACGCTTCTGGGCGCCGCGGGCATCGTGGTGATTGCGACCGTGCCGGAGGGCATCGCGCAAGGGATGAAAATCCCGTTCTACTTCGGCGGCACCACCCTGCTCATCACGGTCGGTGTGGCGCTGGACACGCTGAAACAGCTTGAGTCCCACCTGCTGATGCACCACTACGAGGGGTTCATGAAGAAGGCCAAACTGCAGGGCCGGATGCCCTACTGATGCGGACCACACTGGTCCTGCTCGGGGCTCCCGGATCGGGCAAGGGGACCTTCGCCGCACGCGTGTCGGACGCCCTGCACCTGCCTCCCATTTCGACCGGCGAAATCCTGCGACAGGCGGTCCGGTCCGGATCCCCGCTCGGCAGGGAGGTCCAGGCCTTCGTCGAGGGGGGCAAGCTGGTGCCCGACCAGGTCATGAGCCGGGTGCTGACATCCCGGCTGGCCGAGGCCGATTGCGCACCCGGGTTCATCCTGGACGGGTACCCGCGCACGCTGGCCCAGGCCCACCTGCTGGACGCCACGCTGGAAGCCGCCGCCACCCAGGTGACCGCGGCGGTGTCCATCGAGGTCACCGACGAGTTGGTGATGCGGCGGCTCGGGGGGCGGCGGTCGTGCCCCAACTGCGGTGCCGTCTACAATATCCACACCCTCAAGCCCGCCCGGGAGGGGTTCTGCGACAAGTGCGGGACCGCCCTCGTGACCCGGCCGGATGACCAGCCGGACACCATCCGGAAGCGGCTGGCGGTGTATGCGGAGCAGAGCGCGCCGTTGATCGCCCATTACCGGGGCCGCGGTGTGCTGAAGACTCTGGACGGGGGGGCGCCGCTGGACGAGGTGGTCACCCTGATCATCGGCATGGCGGGCGCGGTGCAGGCGTCATGACGGTGGCGACGCCGGCCGAGGTGGACCGCCTGCGGCGGGCCTGCGCCATCGCCGCGCAGGTCCGTGAGGATCTCAAGGGGAGAATCGTGCCGGGTGTGGAGACGGCTGACCTGGACCGCCACGCGGAGGAGCTCATCGGGCGGCTGGGCGGCCGATCCTGGTTCAAGGGATACCGGGGGTATCCGGCCACGATCTGCGTGTCGGTCAACGAGGAAGTGGTGCACGGCATCCCCGGGCGACGCCGGCTGACGGAGGGCGATGTGGTGAGCCTGGACATCGGCGTGAGCTACGAGGGCCTGCATTCGGACACGGCGGTCTCCGTCGGCGTTGGCCGGATTGACGCCGCGGCCGAGCGCCTGCTGGCGGTGACGCGCGACGCGCTGGATGCCGGCCTCCGCGCGGTCCGCGCGGGCCGCCGCGTGGGTGACGTCTCCCATGCGGTCCAGGCCTTCGTGGAATCCAACGGCTTTTCCGTGGTACGGGAATTTGTGGGCCACGGGATCGGGCGCCGGGAGCACGAGGACCCGCAGATCCCGAATTACGGTGAGGCGGGCAAGGGCCCCGAGCTGGTCGAGGGCCAGGCGCTGGCTATCGAGCCGATGGTGAACGAGGGCGCGGCCGCCGTCCGGGTGCTCGAGGACGGGTGGACGGCCGTCACGGTGGACGGCCGGCGCAGCGCCCACTTCGAGCACACGGTCCTGGTCACCCGCACCGGGTCGCTGATCCTGACCCTTCCGGGCGTGATGGCGTAGGGGGGGGGATGGCCAAGGAAGAGGCGATTACCGTGGAAGGCAAGGTGGTGGAGGCCCTGCCGAATGCCATGTTCCGGGTGGAACTGGACAATGGGCACCGCGTGCTGGCGCACGTGTCAGGAAAAATGCGGATGAACTTCATCCGCATCCTGCCGGGTGACCGGGTGACGGTGGAATTGTCACCGTACGACCTGACCCGGGGCCGCATTACCTTCCGGCTGTAACGCGAGAACATGGACACCAAGGAGGCGGTATCATGAAAGTCAGATCGTCGGTCAAGGCGATGTGCGCGAAGTGCAAGGTCATCAAGCGAGGCGGGGTGGTGCGGGTCATCTGCTCCAACCCCAAACACAAGCAGCGTCAGGGTTGAATGGGAAACCCCATGGCGATGGAGGTCTAACGGACTATGGCACGGTTGGCAGGGATCGAGTTGCCCCGGGACAAGCGCATTGACGTCGCGCTTTCGTATATTTACGGCATCGGGCCGTCGCTGGCGCGGGGCGTCCTCGAGACGACCCAGGTCCGCGGAGACCGGCGTGTGAAGGACCTTTCCGAGGAGGAATTGCACCGCCTGCAGACGGCGGTGGCAAAATTCCGCGTCGAAGGCGACCTGCGCCGCGAGGTGACAACCAATATCAAGCGCCTCGTGGACATCCAGAGCTATCGCGGGACGCGGCACCAGAAGAACCTGCCGGTTCGCGGCCAGCGCACGCGCACAAACGCGCGCACCCGGAAGGGGCCGCGCAAGACCGTGGGCGTGATGCGGGCCAAGACCACGCGCGGCGGCGCACCCGGCGGTCCGGGCGGGGCCCCCGGCGCCAAGGGAGGGAAGTGACCATGGCGGATGAACCCCAGAAGCCGGGAACGGCTCCCGAGGGCAAGGGGCCCGAAGCACCACGGGCCGAGCGGCGGGCGCGCCGTGCCGCCCCGGCGCATGCCGTGGCGCACATCAAGGCGACCTTCAACAACACCATTGTGACGGTCACGGATCCAGCCGGCATGGTCATTTCGTGGGCCTCGGCGGGCTCCGTCGGGTTCAAGGGCGCCCGGAAGGGGACGCCGTTCGCGGCCCAGCTGGCGGCCGAGACCGCGGCCAAAAAGGCCATGGATGCGGGCGTCAAGGAAGTGTCGCTCCTGGTCAAGGGCCCGGGTGTCGGCCGCGAGGCTGCCATCCGCGCCATGCAGGGCGCGGGGCTGGAGGTGTCGCTGATCAAGGACGTGACGCCCATCCCGCACAACGGTTGCCGGCCCCCGAAGCGGCGGAGGGTGTAACCGATGTCACGAGTCGTCGGACCCAAGTGCCGCTTGTGCCGCCGGGAGGGCATGAAGCTCTTCCTCAAGGGTGCGCGTTGCTACGCCGCCAAGTGCGCCATCGAACGTCGCCAGACGCCCCCGGGCATGCACGCCGAGCGCCGCAAGAAGAAGATGGAGGATTACGGTCTCCAGTTGCGCGAAAAGCAGCGGTTGAAGCGGCTGTACGGGGTGTTCGAAGGCCCCTTCCTCCGGTTTCTGGGCCGGGCGGAACAGCAGGCGGGCAATACGAGCGAGAATCTGCTCCGCCTGCTGGAGCGGCGGCTGGATAACGTGGTGTACCGGATGGGGTTCGCCTCCTCCCACGCCGCGGCACGCCAGCTGGTGGCTCACGGCCACGTGCGGGTGAACGGCGACCGGGTGGACGTCGCGTCCTACCTGGTTGCCGCCAATGACGAGGTCGCCGTGGCCGGTGAAGGGCTCAAGGAGCGGATTGCCGCGACGCTCAAGGCCGCGCGTGAGCGGGGGGGCGTGGCGGGCTGGGTGGAGGTTTCCGACGACCTCAAGGGCACCGTGCGCGCCCTGCCGAGCAAGGACGACATCTCCCTGCCGGTGGATGAGAACCTGGTGGTGACGTACTACTCGAAATAGGATTCGTATCACCGGGGCGTTCCGAGTGAATGGGCGTCCCGCCAAGGAGGCACGACAATGCGCTGGAAGGAATTTACGATGCCCACGCGGGCGGAGTTCGAGCCGGCCGGGCTGACTCCGACCTACGGCAAGTTCGTGATGGAGCCGTTCGAGCGCGGCTATGCGCTCACGCTGGGCAACGCCCTGCGGCGCAGCCTGCTCTCGTCCATCGAGGGTGCGGCTCCGGTGGCGGTGAAGTTTGAGGGTGTGGCCCACGAGTTTTCGACCCTGCCGGGCATGGCCGAGGATGTCCTGGACGTCATCCTCAACCTGCGCCAGATCCGGTTCCGCCTGCACGGCCAGCCTCCACGGTCCATCCGCCTGGCGGTGACCGGCGAGAGGAAGGTGACCGCGGCCGATTTCGAGCCCGACGCGGAGGTGGAGATCCTGAACCCCGGCCAGCACGTGGCCACGCTCACGGAAAAGGCCGCCAAGCTGGAATTGCGGGTGGACCTGGACGTGGGACGCGGGTTCGTCCCTTCGGAGCGCAACAAGCGGCCGGAGGCCGAACTGGGCGTGATTCCGCTGGACGCGAATTTCAGCCCCGTGGTGCGGGTGCGGTACGACGTGGAGAACACCCGCGTCGGCCAGGTCACGGATTTCGAGCGGCTGGTGGTGGAGCTGTGGACCGACGGCCGCGTGACGCCGGAGAAGGCGCTGGACGAGGCGGGGTTCATCCTGCGCGAGCACTTCGCCCTGCTGGTCCGCGAGGGTGGCGAGGCGGGCGGGTCGAGCCAGGTCAAGGAATCCGAGCGGGTCAAGGAACTCGTCCACAAGGGATTGGAGGAGCTGGACCTGTCGGTCCGCGCCCTCAACTCCCTGCACAACGAGAGCCTGAAGACGATTGGCGACCTCGTCGCCAAGACGGACGAGGACCTGCTGAAGTTCAAGAACTTCGGACGCAAGTCGCTCGAGGAGATCAAGGCCGCCCTGGCGGCCATGGGCCTCACGCTGGGCATGGACGTTGCGGCCCATGTGAAGCCGGGGGAGCCGGTGTGAGGCACCGCCGGGCCACCCGCAAGTTCAACCGGACGGCGTCGCACCGCCACCGGATGTTCCAGCACCTGTGCGAGGGGCTGTTCCGCTCCTGGGCGATCGTCACGACCGTCGAAAAGGCCAAGGAAGTCCGTCCGATCGCGGAAGGACTGATCACGCTGGCCCGGCGCGGCGACTCCCAGGCCCAGCGGCAGGTCCAGCGCTCCATCCACGACAAGATGGCCTACCAGACACTCTTCACCAAGCTCGGGCCGCACTTTGCCGAGCGGAAGGGCGGCTACACCCGCATCCTCCGGCTGGCCCGGCGGCCGGGTGACGGCGCCGAGGTGGCCCTCCTGGAACTCGTGGACCGGGAGAAGCTGGGGCCCCCGCCCGGCAAGCCCATCCGCGTGAAGAAGGAAGCCAAAGAGAAGGAAGGTGCCGGAGCCAAATAGCCGGCCGCGGAAGATCCAGAGCGTCCGG
>JAHFSL010000005.1:8370-20949 GCA_023265785.1 Candidatus Coatesiibacteriota bacterium
CTCGTGGACCGGGAGAAGCTGGGGCCCCCGCCCGGCAAGCCCATCCGCGTGAAGAAGGAAGCCAAAGAGAAGGAAGGTGCCGGAGCCAAATAGCCGGCCGCGGAAGATCCAGAGCGTCCGGGGGACGCACGATCTCCTGCCGGTGGAGGCGGCACGCTGGCACGCCGCGGAACTCACCATCCGCGGCGTGCTGGCGCGGTACGGGTTCGGCGAGGTGCGGACGCCGGTGTTCGAAGAGGCCGACCTGTTCCGCCGACCGCTGGGCGAGGGTTCGGATGTGGTCGCCAAGGAACTGTACGAGTTTACGGACAAGGGGGGCGACCGCCTCGCCCTGCGGCCGGAGGGGACCGCCCCCGTGGTGCGGGCCTTCATCGAGCATAGCCTCCACCAGCAGGGCGGGCGCCACAAGCTGTTCTACCTGGGGCCCATCTTCCGGTATGACCGTCCGCAGAAGGGCCGCTACCGCCAGCACCATCAGGTGGGCGTCGAGGCGTTCGGGAACGGCGCGCCGTCGCAGGATGCCGAGGTGATGGCCGCTGGCGATGCCGTCCTGGCCAGCCTGGGGGTAACCGGGTACGAGCGACGGATCAATACGAACGGCGATCCCGCCTGCCGTCCCGCGTATGAAACCGCCCTGCGCGCCTGGGTGGCGGAGCGCAAGGACCGGTTGTGCCGGGACTGCGCGGGGCCCCGGCTCGAGCACAATGTCATGCGGGTCCTGGACTGCAAGGTGGAATCCTGCCGGACCGCGACCGCCGATGCGCCGCGGCTGATGGATCACCTGTGCCCGGCCTGCCGGACGCATCATGACGCCGTCCTCTCCTGCCTGCGCACGCTGGGGATCGAGGTCGTTCCGGACCCGCGGCTGGTCCGGGGCTTCGACTACTACTCCCGGACCTGCTTCGAATATGTCCCGCACGACGCCGGACAGCAGGGCACCCTCCTCGGCGGGGGGCGGTACGACGGGCTGGTGGAGTTGCTGGGCGGCCCGGCCACCCCGGCGGTCGGGTGGGGGATGGGCCTGGAGCGCGTCCTCGCGGCCGCGCCTGCGGCGCCGTCCGCTGCCGCCCTCACGGCCTATGTCCTTTCCACCGCCCCGGCCGCCTTTGGTCGCGCCCTGGCACTCGCCCAGGCCTTGCGCCGGGCCGGGGTGGCCTGCGAACTGGGGGCCGAAGGCAAGAGTCTCAACAGCCAGCTGCGGGCCTCCGGCACTTGCGGGGCGGCGTGGGCGGTTTTCGTGGGGGAGGGCGCAAGTCCCATCGGGCTCAAGGATCTGGCCACGCACGCCCAGGAGGACCTCCCCGAGGCCGAGCTCCTCCGGCGGCTCGCCCCGCCGGGGGCGGTGATAGGCTAGGTGGTCATGACCCATTCCGCGGAATACCGGACCCACACCTGCGGCGAACTGCGTCCCGCGCACGCCGGCCAGCGCGTGCGCCTGTCGGGCTGGCTCCACAACCGGCGGGACCTGGGCGGCGTCCTCTTTCTCGACCTGCGCGACCACTATGGGCTGGTCCAACTGGTGGTGGCCCCCGGGGCCGCCTGCCATGAACTGCTGAGCCACCAGACCAAGGAGAGCGTGATCCGGGTTGACGGGGACGTGGCGGCCCGTGAGGCGACGACCGTGAATCCGGCGCTGGAGACCGGTGGGATTGAAGTCAAGGTGGACGCCTGCGAGGTGCTCAGCCGGGCCGAGGCCCTGCCGTTCAGCGTGTTCCCCGACCAGGAGGCGCCGGAGGACCTGCGGCTGGCGTACCGGTACCTGGACCTGCGCAAGGCCAAGATGCACGCGAACATCATGACCCGGACCCGGGTGATCACCAGGGTCCGTGAGGAAATGCAGGCGGCCGGATTCACCGAGCTCAACACGCCGATCCTCACCAGTTCCAGCCCCGAGGGGGCGAGGGATTTCCTGGTGCCCTCCCGCATGCATCCGGGCCACTTCTACGCCTTGCCGCAGGCCCCCCAGCAGTTCAAGCAGTTGTTCATGGTGGCCGGCTTCGACCGCTATTTCCAGATTGCGCCCTGCTTCCGCGATGAGGACAGCCGGGCCGATCGCTCGCCGGGCGAGTTCTACCAGCTGGATATGGAAATGAGTTTCGCCACCCAGGAGGATGTCTTCGCGGTCGTGGAAACCGTCCTGCCCAACGTGTTCAACGCGTTTGCCGGCGACCGGAAGGTCACGGCGGCTCCGTTTCCGCGCTACACATTCGCCGAGACGATGCTGAAATTCGGGACGGATAAGCCGGACCTGCGCGTGCCCCTTGAGATGCGTGACCTGACGGCCCTGCTCGAGCCGGTCGTGCCCTTCTTCAAGGGCAAGGCCGTCCGCGCCCTGCCCGCACCCGGGGGGGCGACGCGGCCCCGGTCGTTCTTTGACGAGACCGTCGCCCGCGCGACGCAGGAGGGGGCTGATGGTCTGGGATATATTTCCCTCAAGCCCGGGGCAGGGCTGGCGGGCCCGCTCGCCAAGTTCATCCCGGACGACCTGAAGCCACGCGTGATCGAGGCCTGCGGCCTGCGCGAGGGCGATGCCGCCTTCTTTTACGCATCCGCGCATCCTGCGGCCCTCCACGGGGTCCTCGCGCCCCTCCGCAAGCATGTGGGAACCGTCCTCGGACTCACGGAGCAGGATGTCTTCAAGTTCTGCTGGATCGTGGACTTCCCGATGTACGAGACGGACAAGGAGACGGGGCAGGTGGCGTTCAGCCACAATCCGTTCTCGATGCCGCAGGGGGGCCTGGAGGCCCTCAATGCGGGGAACCCGCTGGCGGTGAAGGCCTACCAGTACGACATCGTGTGCAACGGCATTGAGCTGTCATCGGGCGCGATCCGGAACCACCGCCCGGAGATCCTGTACCGGGCGTTCGAGATCGCCGGCTACCCCAAGGAGGTCGTGGACGAGAAGTTTCCGGCGCTCGCGCGGGCCTTCCGGTACGGGCCCCCGCCGCACGGCGGAATCGCGCCCGGGATTGACCGCATCGTCATGCTGCTGACCGGGGAGGACAACATCCGGGAGACGATCGCGTTCCCGCTCAACCAGCGGGCGCAGGATCTCATGATGGGCGCACCGGGTCGCGTCACGGACAAGCAGCTCAAGGATCTCCATATCCGGGTGGTCGAGCCGCCGCGGGCCGAGGGGGCGGGTGGTCGCTAGGGTCGTCTTTCCGTCCGGCCCGGGCCTGTCGCTCATCTTCGGCTATCGTGAGGAGCACCTGCGCCATCTTGAGGCCCTGCTGGGCGTCCGGCTCTCCGCCCGCGGCAATGAGGTGGCGGTGCGTGGCGGCATGCGGCCGGTGAATGAGGCGGTGCGCGTGCTGGAACGGATGCGCGAGGCGCGCTCACCGCTGACCCCCGAGGCGGTCCGGAAGTTCACCGGCAACGGGGCCCGGGCGGCCCTGCCGGAAGCCGGGGCGGAGGGGACCGTCCGCACGCCGCGGGAAACCATCATGCCCCGGGGCGAGCGGCAGGCCGCCTACCTCACGGCCATCCGCGAGTGCGATGTGGTCTTCGGGGTCGGGCCGGCGGGGACCGGCAAGACCTACCTGGCTGTTGCCTGTGCGCTGGCCGCGTACGCGGAGCGTCGGGCGGACCGGATCGTGCTGGTCCGTCCCGTGGTCGAGGCGGGGGAGCGGCTGGGGTTCCTGCCGGGGGACATCCGGGACAAGGTCAATCCCTACATGCGCCCGCTTCACGATGCCCTGCAGGTCATGCTTGAACCGGCGGCCCTGCGGCGGATGGTCAGCGAGGAGGCCGTGGAAATCGCGCCCCTGGCCTACATGCGCGGGCGGACCCTGAACCGGTCGTTCGTCATTCTCGATGAGGCCCAGAACACCACCGTGGAGCAGATGAAGATGTTCCTCACGCGGCTGGGTGCGGGATCGCGCATGGTGGTGACGGGGGACGACACCCAGACCGACCTGGCCCCGGGCGTCAGGTCGGGGCTCGCGCACGCCGCGGGCCTCCTCGGGGATGTGCCCGGGCTGGCGGTCATCCGGTTCCTCCCGGCGGATGTGGTGCGGCATGCCATGGTCCAGCGGATTCTCGAGTCCTACGAGGCCGAGGGGCGCGGGCGGCGGCGCGGCACCACCTGAACCCGCGACCGGGGGTTGACGTGAATGGGTTTGCGGATGCCGCCGCACGGCGGACGGTCGCGGGCGCGGTTCGGGGGGCGCTGGGGGACATGAGATGTCGGCGGGCGGGGATCACCTGCGTGGCGGTCAGTCCTTCCGAGTCGGCCCGGCTGAACCGGGCCTGGCGCGGGCGAAACAAGCCGGCGGACGTCCTCTCCTTCGGCGCCCCCCCGGCCGTGCCCGGCGCCGGCCCGGGCGGGGAGATTATGTTGTGCCTGCCGCTGATCCGCCGGCGTGCCCGCCGGCTCGGCCTGGCACCCTCCCGGTGGCTCCGGGACCTGGCGGTCCACGGCCTGCTCCATGTCCTGGGGTATCACCATGATTCGCCGGCCGCCGGGGCCGAGATGTTCGCCGTGCAGGCGGCGCTCACCCGTCCCGGCCGGCGCCGGTCGGCGTGACGGCCCTGGCCCTGATCGGCGGCCTGTTCTCGGGCCTGCTGTCCATCCCGATCTTCATCCTGGTCAATGCCCTCTTCGTGGCGGTGGAGTTCTCGCTCGTCTCGGTGCGGCGCAGTCAGGTGCGCGAACTCGCCTAGCAGGGGGTGCCCGGCGGGCGGGCCCTCGAGCGCACCATCGTGGCCCTGGACCGCTACATTGCCGCCACTCAGCTCGGCATCACCCTGGCTTCGCTCGGGCTGGGCTGGCTCGGTGAGCCTGCGCTGGCGAGAACGCTGGTCCCGGTCTGTGAACGGCTCCTGGAACCCGGAATCTCGGGTGTCGCCGCCCACACGGTGGCATTCGCCCTCGCGCTCCTGGGCATCGCCTTTCTCCATGTCATCCTCGGTGAACTGGTTCCCAAGACCGTGGCCATTCAGGCACCCGACCGGGTGGCCCTCTGGCTGGTCCGCCCCCTGCGGGGATTCGAGCGGGTCTTCCGTCCGTTCATCTGGCTCCTCAACGGCTCCGGCAACCTGATCGTGCGGGCGGCGGGATTCAGCCCCCCGCGGGGTCTCCAGGTCCAGGTGCATTCGGTGACGGAGCTGGGCCACCTCGTGGAAGCCTCGGAACAGGCGGGCGTCCTGGAGCGGCAGGAGCGGGACATGGTGCAGGGCGTCCTGAAATTCGGCGACCTGACCGTGGAGCGGATCATGGTGCCCCGGGCCGGGATCGTGAGCGTCCGCGTGACCGAACCGGCGGAGCGCATCATTCAGGCGGCACTCGAAAGCGGGTACTCGCGCCTGCCGGTGTACGAGACGTCGCCGGACGAGGTGACGGGCATCCTGAACACCAAGGACCTGTTGAGCTTCATGTCGGAAACCGAGCGCGGCCTCATGGTGGTGCAGGACCTGGTGCGCGAGCCCCACTTCATCCGTACCGGGGCCCGCCTTCTCGACCTGCTTCGCGAATTCCAGCAGGGCGAGCACCACCTGGCCCTGGTGCTCGACGACGAGGGCGAGCTGGTCGGCCTCGTGACCCTGGAGGACCTGCTCGAGGAAATCGTGGGCGAGATCCGGGACGAATATGACACCGGTGAGGCTCCGCCGCCTGCCGGCTTTTCCGGCTAGAGGCGCACCGGCGGGCCCCCCGGGGGCCGTTCAGGGCAAACGGCTTCTGCTACAATAGCGCGCATTATGAAGCCCATGGCCGTCCTCGTGGCGCTCGCGCTGGGGCCCGTGGCCCGGCCGGTGGCCGCCGCGCCGGCCGTGTCCGGACCCCGGATTGAGGCCGACGCGGCGGAGTTCTCGTTCGGCCGGGTGCCCAACGACCGGGCCGTCGAACATGTCTTCAAGATCAGGAATGCCGGCACCAAGCCCCTGGTGATCACCCGGGTGCAGACTTCCTGCGGCTGTACCGCCGCGATGATGGAGACCTCGGTGGTGGACCCGGGCCAGACCGGTCGCCTGCGGGTTTCCTTCAACCCGCACGGGCAGAAGCAGGTCGTGACCCGGACGGTCACGGTGTACTCCAACGATGCCGTTCAGCCGACCCTCGCCCTCAAGGTGACCGCCGAAGTCGTGCCCGCCGGCGACGAGAAGAAGGCCCCCGAGCCCTCCAAGCGCGCCCATGCCCGGGAAGCAAAGCTGGTGTTTTCGACGGCCTGCCTCAAGTGTCACGGGCCGAAATCTTCCGGCGAGTCGGGCGCCCACCTGTATGCGTCCGCCTGTGTGGCATGCCACGGCGCATCCGGGGCCGGCGTTCGGCTGGGTGATGAGGTCATTGGCCCGCCGCTCCGGCTGGCCGGCATGAGCGTCAAGAGCGGTCCCGGATTGACCCAGACCGTGCAGGCGGGGACGGGGCATCCCGCCATGCCCGGGTACGGCAAGGCCTATGGGGGACCGCTGACCGATGCCCAGGTGGCCTCGCTCGTCGACCTGATCCTGAAGAATTTCGCCGCCAGGTAGGAAGACGGCTCCCGCCGGACTGCTCCTGTCTGCCGCCGCTGTGGTGTCGCTCCTGCGATCCCCGGCCGGGCTGGCCGCTGCCCCGGTATCCGCCACCGTGACCGCCGGGGCCGTCCCGGCGCCGGCGGCGATGGCGGCCCCGAAGGCCACCCCGGCGACGCGGCTGACCCCCGCGCGCTCCGCCGGGTCCGCCACCGGGCTGGCGGGTTCAGCCGTCCCCGCGCCCGAGCCCGAGGCGGTCGTGCAGGCCATCCTGATCGAGGGGGCGGTTAATGTGAAGCCGGGGGATATCTCCTCGCTCCTCAAGACCCGGATTGGCGCCGTCCTGACGCGTGAAACCCTGCGCGAGGACCTCAAGGAGGTCTGGCACATGGACCGGTTTGATGACGTCTCCGCCGATGTCGTGGCGGTGGAGGGCGGCGTGCGGGTGACCCTCCTGGTCCGTGAGCGTCCGGTCATCCGGGAACTCCGGTTCGTCGGCATCAAGGAGCTGGCGGAAAAGGACCTGAAGGAGAAGTTCCCGGTCAAGGAAGGGGATTTCTTCGACCCCGCACGGGGCAAGGAGGGCACCGACCAGATCGCGGCCGAATTGCGGGACAAGGGATATCCCGACGCCGCCGTCAAGACCGAGCTGGTCCCGGCCGAGAAGGAGCGGGGCAAGATGACCCTCGTGGTAAGTGCCAACGAGGGGCTCAAGTTGCACGTCCGGAAAATCACCTTTGCGGGCATCAAGGCGTTCCCCGAGGGCGCCCTCAAGAAGACCCTGAAGAACCGGGAGGCGGCCTTCCTGTTCCAGAGCGGGCTTTTCCTGGTGGACGAGCTGGACCGGGACAAGGAGCGCCTCCTCCAGTACTACAAGAATGAGGGATACCAGAAGGCGCGGGTGACCGACCTGGAGGTCACCCGGACGGGGAAGGGCAAGGAGGCGGACAAGGCCGTGGCGGGGACCTCCGGGGCGTTGCCGCCCGCCAAGCTCGACGAGGTCCTGATGAAGTTCACGGTCATCGAGGGGATCCAGTACAACGCCCGCGCCCTCTCCTTCGCCGGGATGACGCTGTTCACGGAGAAGGAACTGCGGGGCAAGGTGGACCTTGACCCCGGGTCCAAGCTGTCCCAGAAGCGGCTCGACGAGGGGCTGGCGGCGATCCGTGAGCTGTACACCACGCGGGGCTACATCTATGCCCAGGTCGAGCCTGTCTTCACCTTCGATGACACCGGCGGGGAGGCCGATGTCGCCATCACCATCCGGGAGGGAACGGTGGCCATCGTGGACCGCATCCTGATTCGGGGCAACGAGGAGACCAAGGACAAGATCATCCTGCGCGAACTCGAGGTCAAGGAGGGCGAGGAGTTCAACACCGAGCATATCCGCAGGAGCCAGGAAAACATCTACAATCTCGGCTTCTTTGAGGATGTCAAGATCTACACCGAGCCCAGCCTCAAGACCGGCCGCGAAAACCTCGTCTTCGAGGTCAAGGAGCGCCAGACCGGGACGGTCAGCCTGGGCGGTGGCTACTCCTCGCAGTTCGGGTTGGTGGGGTTCCTCCAGCTCACCAAGGCCAACCTCTTCGGGCTGGGCATCCGGGTCAGCGCCGAGTGGGAAATCGGCCAGAAGCGCAAGAACATCCAGCTGGACTACTTCGACCCGTATTTCCTCGACTCGCGAATCTCCCTCGGGCTGGGGTTCTGGGACACGAACCGGGACCTGACCAATACCTTCTCGCAACGCTCCACCGGCGGCTCCGTGGAGTTCGGCCACCGGTTCCCGGGCAACTTCTGGCGCGCCAGCGTGTCCTACAAGTACGAGGTGAACACGGTGAAGCCCCTCCCGGGCGGAAAATCCCTGAAGGACATCGGGGTGGCCGAGGGGGCGCAGGTCACCAGCAGCCCGGGCGTCTCCTTGAGCTACGAGCACCGCGACAATATTTTCGATCCGATGAAGGGATGGGCACACCGGTGGTCGGCGCAGGTTGCCGGCGGCCCCCTCCCTTCGGCGGGGATGAAGTTCCTCGGCGGTGACACGAGTTTCTACAAGGTGGTGTTCGACAGCAGTTACTTCCAGCCGCTGATCAAGCTCGGCATCCGGCCGAGCCTGGCCCTGCACACCCGGATGGGTCGCGCGTGGGGATTTGGCGGCCGGGATGTCCCCATTTTCGAGAAGTTCTTCCTGGGGGGGACGGATTCCGTCCGCGGGTATGGCGAACGCGAATTGGGGCCCAAGTTAAATGGCACGCCGATCGGCGGCCGGGCCATGGCCCAGTTCAACGCGGAGATCAAATGGCCGATCATTCCCCGGGTCCTGACACTGGCGGCACCGTTTTACGACATGGGACAGTCCTGGAACGTCTTTCCCCCCTCGGCGAAGAGCATTGTCGATGAGAAGGGTGGTGTCCTGGCGACCAGCGTCGGGCTGGGGATCAGGCTCACGGTCCCCGGAACAATCATCGTCATTCGGCTGGACTACGGCTGGGGCCAGACGCAGGGATTCAACCCGCCCCACCATGGGAAACTCCACTTTAATATTGGAAATATCTTCTAGGCCGGTCAGGAGGTTCGACCCGCCTGCGGGGGCGGAAGAGAACATGGACCGGGATCGTGCGCTGATCGCCGCCGTGGGCGCTCCGGGGGGACCGGACCGGCTGGAACGGGTGTTTGCGTGGGCGTCTCCCGCCCTGTCGCTGGGCCGGTCCAATGACGAGGCCGGCATTGACCGGGAGTCCCTCAACCGGGCGGGCATTGAGCTTGTCCGGCGCCCGACCGGTGGTGGGGCCCTCCTCCACGGCACGGACGTCTCATACAGCGTGGCCGTGCGTCGGCCGCGTGGCGGGGGGGGGCCGGACCTGGTCGCGGAAGGGCGGGCGCTGGCCGCGCCCGTCCGGGCTGCGCTCCGGGCGCTGGGGCTGGAGGTGGAGTTCCGGCCGTGCGCGGCGTGTGACGGGGCCACGCCCGGGGAGGGGGAGGGCCCCGGGGGCCTGCCCCTGTGCTTCCTCCAGCGCACCCCGTTTGACCTGCTCGTGGCGGGGAGAAAGGTGGCCGCCTTTGCCCTGCGCCGGACCGCCGGGGTGCTGTTCCTGCACGGGTCGGTGCTGGTGGCCCTGCCGTCCTCCGACTCCATTGAGGCCCTGGCCCGAGCCGGCGCGGCTACGAAAAGTGGCTGGACCCGGGCCCTGGGAGAGGTCACGTCACTTTCCGAGACCGGGGGGGTGGGAAAAGGCGACCTGGTGGAGGCTCTTGCGCACTTGGCCTGACGCGCTACAATTCCAACGGGAGCATATGTTCTTCCTGCGCGACCGGGCCGGTCCCTGCATCATGATGGTCGCCCTCTGCCTGCCGGTCGCCGCCCAAGCTGTCACGCCACCGCTGGCATGGTCGCCACAACCGGATTCCTTGGGGGGTCGGGTGCATCCCGCCGCCGGGGTCATCGGGGCCACGCTGTACCTGGTAGGGGGCGGGACGGGTTTTCCCGGAACCAGCGCGGAAATGTGCGACACCGACACGGGTCTCTGGTACAGCATTCCGCCGATGTCCCAGCCGGAATCCGGCGCCGCGGGAGCGGTCATCGGGACGGCGTTTCTCGTCCTCGGGGGGAATGACGGGACGGGTGCCACAAGGAGTACCCAGGTGTATGACACGGCCTCCCGGACCTGGTTCACGGTCGCCCCGATGGGGACCGCCCGGTACGACCTGGCCGCGACCACGGTGGGCGTCACGGTGTTCGCGATTGGCGGCCGTGGCTCACCGGCCGCATCGGGGTCCATGGAAGCCTATGATCCCTTCACCAACACCTGGACGTTCATGGCCCCGCTCCCGGCACCGCTCTACGGGCAGGCCGCCGTCACCCTCGGGGGATTGGTGTATGCCGTCGGTGGCTACGGGTCAATGGGGGCCACCGGCGCGCTGTCGGTCTATGACCCTTCCACCAATATCTGGGTGGCCCTCGCGACCATGCCGACGCCCCGGTCGGGATTGGCCGCCGTCGTCGTCGGCGGGACCCTGTACGCAATCGGCGGGGCGACAACGGCCGGCACTGCGCTGGCCACCGTGGAGCGGTACGATCCCTTCACCAATACCTGGAGCACGGATGTTCCCCTGCCGGCCCCCCGATTCGGGCTGGCGGCCGTGGTGGCCGATTCCACGACCATTCTGGCCATCGGTGGGGCAACCGATACGGCGCCGTTTGTCCGGACCGTCGAACGGTCCATTCCGGATGCCGCCACGCCGACGCTCAATTGTGGCGCAGGGGTGTCGCCCGCGACGGGACTGCCGGGGACGACGGTGTTTGCCTGGTCCGTGGTGTATACGGATCTCGACGGGGATGCTCCCGCGGCGGGACTCCCCGCCCTTCATCTCTGGCAGGCCGGCACGGAGGTTCCCGGGAGCCCGTTCTCCATGATCTATGCGGCCGGGGCCTTTGCGACCGGAGCCACCTACAATTTTTCCACGGCGCTCGCGCTGGCGGGATCCAACTACGCGTGGCAGATCCAGGCCGCGGACTGGCAGGGGGCCGCCGTGAGTTGTCCGGGAGGCGGACCCGTGGCGGGGCCCACGGTTCTCTCCGTCGGGGGTGGGGCCGGCGGCGGCTGCCCTGCGGGCCCCGGGGTGAGCGGGGCATGTTTGGAAGATCTCGTGTGGTCAGCTCGCGCCAACATGTTCCAGCCTCGGATGTCCCCGGCCGTCGGGATTAACGGGACGGTCATTTACGCGGCGGGCGGGTACGCAGGATTGATCCAAGCAAGTATGGAGGCCTACGACACGGTGCTGAACACATGGTCCGTCAAGGCGCCCTTACCGACACCCCGCTACGGAGCGGCAGGCGCGTTCGTGTCAGGAAAATTCTGGGTCATTGGAGGCCGTGGCTCTGGCACTGCCTTGTCAATCGTCGAGTCCTATGATCCGGGGACGAACACCTGGTCCACCAGGACTCCGATGCCGACGGCACGGTACGATCTTTCCGTTGCGGTCCAAGGTACCACCATCTACGCTTTCGGCGGTTCCGGGGGTGGAATGGCATTCCAGGTCGCAACAGAGGCCTACGACACGCTGACAGGTGTGTGGAGCGTCCTCGCGCCGATGCCGACCGGAAGGAGCCAGATGGCTGCATTTTATGATCCACTCGGTCAGTGCATCGCCGTCGTCGGAGGATTGGCCGGTGGCACGCTTCCGGTCGCTACAGCCGAGGAATATTCATGGGTGTCGAATTCGTGGACATGCCAAGCTCCGATGCCGACCGCGCGTTCCGGGCTGGCTGCAGCGGGAAATACCGGCATCGCTTTCATTGGCGGTCGGAATGGAACGACCTTTTTTGACAGCGTTGAGGAGCTCCTGGCCCCCTGTCCACCCGCCGTGCCGGTTCCATGGGGAACAACGGTCTTCCCAATGCCGACACGGCGTGCAGGGCTGGCGATTGTCAACGATTACTCCGTTGTGCCGTCCGTCCTGTACGCCATTGGAGGATTTAATGGGACCTACCTTCGAACCGTTGAGAAAGGTATTCATGACAATTATCCTCAATTGCAGTCAACCGGCGAACCGGGATACATTGCGGATGCCTACGAACCCCAATCCGGCATGGCCAACTCCACGGTCTTCACATTTCGAATCAGTTACTTTGACCAGGATGACGATGCCCCGTCTCTTGGTGATCCAAGAATTCACATCTACAAAGGTGGCACCGAAATTCCTGGAAGTCCCCTGACCATGACATATGTTATGGGTGCATTCAATGTCGGAGTTGGAGCGATCTATACGGTCAACACGGCATTGACATACGCGGGTTCCGATTACACCTACGACTTCGATGCCAGGGACATTTTCGGTGCGGCGTCAATACCGCCTGGGGGGCCTTGTTTTGCTACTGAGCCCGGGCCGCTCCCGGGGCCCACGGTCACGGGGCCAACCGGGCAGGCCGCCGGCGCCAACCCGCTCTTTACCTGTGTCTATCCTTATCCAAACCCCTGTGACATCCGGAAGGGCCAGCGGCAAATCAAATTCAACGGGACGGGAGTGCCTCACGGGACGATCCGGATTTACGCCCTGGACGGAAGTCCGGTCAAGGTGCTCGAGGAGCACGCGGGAAAGTTTGAAGTCGGGTGGGAGGTGGAGGCCGAA
>JAHFSL010000005.1:20959-21424 GCA_023265785.1 Candidatus Coatesiibacteriota bacterium
GGTCCTACCTGTGGACGAGCGAGAACCCGGTGGAGCATCAGCGCGGCAAGGTGACGGTGATCCGGTGAGGCGACTCCCGGCTCTCCTCGCCCTGACCCTGCTGACGGTCCGCGCCATGGCGGCCAACGACGCCGCCACCCGGTTCCTCCTTATCCCGTCCGCCGCACGCCCGGCGGGCCTTGCGGGCGCCTCCAGCGCGCTCGCCATGGATGCCGACGCCGCGCGCGGGAACCCTGCGGGGCTCACAGCCCTGGACCGGCCCGAGACCCTGCTGACCCATACGCGCTATGTCCTGTTTGTGAAGGAGGGTGAGCTCGCGTTCGGAATGCCAACCCCCGTCGGCCATCTCGGACTTCATGCGGCGTTCATGCAGGACGATCAGGAGGGCCGGGATGACGAGGGTCGCGGCCTGCGCTATTTCTCCAACCGCCACGCCACGGCCGCCGTGGCGGGGGGCTGGCGGCT
>JAHFSL010000588.1 GCA_023265785.1 Candidatus Coatesiibacteriota bacterium
TGTTCTGGTACCTGGGACTGGTGCCGGACCTGGCGACCCTGCGGGACCGGGCCGTCGCGGGCACCCGGAAGACCCTCTACGGAATCTTCAGCCTGGGTTGGAACGGTTCCGCCCGTACCTGGCACCGGTACGAATTGGTGTACCTCCTGCTGGCCGGGCTGGCCACCCCGCTGGTGCTTTCGGTCCACTCGCTCGTCAGTTGCGATTTTGCGACCAGCCTGATTCCCGGTTGGCACACGACGATTCTGCCCCCGTATTTCGTGGCTGGCGCAATCTTCTCCGGATTCGCCATGGTCCTGACCTTGATGCTGGTGGCGCGCCGGACGATGCACTTCGAGGAGTACATCACCCAGCGCCACATAGATGCGATGTGCAAGGTGGTCGTGGTGACGTCCTGTCTGGTGGGCATGGCCTACCTGATCGAAATCTTCGTGGCGTGGTACTCGGCGGATCGGTACGAGCAGTTCGCCTTCCTCAACCGGTTCCTGGGGAACACGGCCTGGGCGGCGTGGATCATGTACGGGTGCAACATGCTGGTGCCCCAGCTGCTCTGGTCCCGGCGGGTGCGGGCGAACGTGCCGGCGGTGTTCGCCATTTCCATCCTCATCAACATCGGAATGTGGTTCGAACGCTTTGTCATCATCGTCGTCTCGCTCCAGCGAGACTTTCTGCCGTCCAGTTGGACCGAGTATCGCCCGACCGTGATTGACGTGGGGATCACGCTGGGCAGCTTCGGCCTGTTCTTCACGCTGTTCCTGCTGTTTTGCCGGGTCTTACCGATGATTGCCATGGCGGAGATCAAGCATGAGATTGCCGTGGACGCGGCCGGCCACGCGCGGCCGGCGGGGGCGTCCCGGTGAGCGGGAAGCGGATCGTGGGAACGTTTCGCCGGCACGAGGACCTCGTGGCGGCCGCCACGGCCGTTCGTGGCGCCGGGCTGACAATCGAGGACGCCTTCAGTCCATATCCCGTGCCCGGGCTTGCCGACGCCATGGGGCTGAGCCTCTCCCGACTGGGCTGGGTATGTTTCTTCGCCGGCATGGGCGCGGCCATGGCGATGCTCGGTCTGGAAATCTGGGTGTCCACCGTGGCTTGGCCGCTCAATTTCGGCGGGAAGCCGGATAACGCCTTGCCTGCGTTCATCCCGCCGGCCTTCGAATTCGGCATCCTGTGCGGAGCGCTGGCGACGGTGGCCGCGCTCCTCCTGAGGAGCCGGTTGTACCCTGGCAAGCGGCCGTGGCTGCCCGCCCCGGGGATCAGTGACGACCGGTTTGCGCTGGTGGTGGACGCCGGCTCGGCCACCGCGGAGGCGGGCCGCCTGGTGACGCGTCATGGGGGGACTCTGGTGCCTCTGCCGGGGGAGCCGGGTCGGTGACCGCGCGCGGGGTGCTCAACGTGGCATTGGTCCTGCTGTTGGGTCTGGTGTGGGCGTTCATTGGCGTCTTTCATTTTGATCCAGAACGACGCAACAATTATCTCCTGCAGGACATGGTGGACTCGCCGGCTCCGTGCGACCAGTCCGCAAGCCAGGTCTTCGCTGACGGGCTGACGCTTCAGTCGCCCCCGGTGGGCACCGTGCCGCGTGGGTTCGCGCCCCTGCCGTACCGGCGCGGTTCCAAGGAGGAGATGGCCCGCGCCGGCGTGGAGATGCACAATCCCTTCGCCAGGTCCGATGTGGCCGCCCTGGCGCGCGGTCGGAAGATCTTCTTCCGCGACTGCGCGTTGTGCCACGGTCCGGGAGGCCGGGGGAACGGCGTGATCGTCAAGCACGGGTTCCCGCCCTCGCCCAGCCTGGTCAGCGATCAGGTCCGCCGTCTGGCCGATGGTGCGATCTTTTACCGGATCACCTACGGGGGAGCCATGATGCCCTCCTATGCGGTCCAGGTCCGCCGGGAGGATCGGTGGAAAGTCATTCTCTTCCTGCGGACCTTGCCTGCATCGTGAGCGGCCCCGTGCAGATTGCCCGCCCGTGGACCCGGTGGACCGGATCGCTGTGGGCCGTCCTCGTGGCCGGGACCGCCGTGTTTGGCGCGGGGGTCATGCTGCGTCCGGCCGAGGCTTGGCCGAATCTGCTTGTCGCCATGAGACTGGTGCTGGGGTTCGGCCTGGCGGGAGCGATGCTGGTGGCAATACATGACGCGATGGGGGCGGTCTGGGCCAATCCAATCCGGCGTATTCCGGAGGCCATGGCGGCCACGCTCCTGCCCTGTTCCTTGTTGGGGGTGGTCTTGCTTGCGGGAATCCCCGTGCTG
>JAHFSL010000589.1 GCA_023265785.1 Candidatus Coatesiibacteriota bacterium
CTCCAACGACCTGGCCAAGCAGTTGGAAATTATCGAGGGGTACATCACCCGCCGGGTGGCCGGCATCGCGATCTCGCCCAACGACCCGCGCGGCGTCGAGGGCGTCATCGCCAAGGCCGTCCGCCGGGACATTCCGGTCGTGACCTTCGATTCGGACGCCCCGACCAGCGAGCGGCTCCTGTACATCGGGACCGTGAATCGCGAGGCGGGGCGGGAGGCAGGCCGCGTGCTGGTGAAGGCGCTGGGGGGCAAGGGCACGGTGGCGATCCTGCACGGGAGCCTGACGGCGCTCAACCTGCGCGAGCGGCTGGAGGGGTTCCGCGAGGAGGTGGACCGGGCCGCGGGCATCCGGGTGGTCGCGCTGGAGGAGAACCGGGATGATGCGGCGCTGGCCCTGGCGCAGGCCGAGAGCATCCTCCAGAAGTACCCCCGGCTGGACGCGTTTTACGGCACGAGTGCCCCGGGGGCGCCGGCCGCGGTCGCGGCCCTCAGGGCCAAGGGCCGGCTGGGCGCCGTCCGGGTCGTGGGGTTTGACCTGGACCGGGACAACCTCCGCGCCATCGAGCAGGGCTGGATCACCGCCATCGTCGAACAGCGGCCGGCCCGGATGGGGGAGTTGGCCGTCCAGTGGCTGGTCAGGCTTTCCCGCGGCGAGAAACCGCCCCGCAGGATCCTCGACACCGGCGTCGAGGTGGTGACGAAGGACAACGTGAAACAGGCGGCCGGGCCTCTCTAACCGGATCACCATGCGGCTGGTGAAAACCGACGAAGCCGGGATCGCCCTGGCCCTGGGTGTTCTTGGTTCCCTGCTCGCGCTGGCCAGCCCGGAATTCCTCACCGCGGACAACCTGCTGACCGTGGCCCGCCAGTTTTCCGTGTACGGCATCATCGCCGTTGGCATGACCTGGGTGATTGTGGCGGGCGAAATCGACCTTTCCGTGGGGTCGGTCCTGGCGCTCGCCGGCTGTCTGGCGGCCCGGCTGGTCACGGTGGAGGGGTGGCCGGTGGCCGCGGCGGTGGCCGCCGCCGTGGCCGCGGGCGCCGTGGCCGGGGCGGCCAACGGCTGGCTCACCGTCCGGCTCGGGATCCCCTCTTTCATTATCACGCTGGGCATGATGAGCGTGATCCGGGGGATCACCTATGTTGCGACCCAGGGGATGCCGATCAATAGCCTGCCCGACGCGTTCCTGTTCCTGGGGTCCGGCCGGGTGGCCGGCATCACGATCCCGGTCCTGGTGATGGGCGCGGTGGCGGTCGTGGGGGGTGTGGCGCTGGCCGCCACGCCGCTGGGCCGGGCCGTCTACGCCACGGGCGGCAACCGGGAGGCGGCGCGCCTCGCGGGGCTCCCCACGGATGGCCTGCGCGTGCTGGTGTTCGCCCTGCTGGGTGCCCTGGCGGCCGTGGCGGGGGTGCTGAACGCCGCCTGGGTGACCGTGGCCCAGCCCGTCGCCGGCGCGGGCTACGAACTGGATGTCATCGCAGCCGTCATCATCGGTGGTGCGAGTTTCGCCGGGGGTCGGGGGACGGTCCTGGGAACGATGCTGGGCGCCACCCTCATGGGGGTCATGCGCAACGGGCTGATCCTGCTGGGGGTCAACGTGTACTGGCAGCAGGTCGCGATCGGGGGGATCATCGTGGCCGCGGTCATGCTTGACCGCCTGCGGCGCGGGGAATCCAGATGATCATGGCGCGGGGACGGCCGGCCCTCGCGGTCGGGCTGGCGTTCGCCGCCCAGGCGGCGTTCGCGCGCGGGGCGGGCTGGTTGGGGACGACTGCCCTGGCCGGGTGCGCGCTGGCCCTGCACGGGATCCGGGGCGGCCGGGGGCCGACCCTGCCCTCCCGGGTCCCGGGTGCGCGCGTCCTGCCGGCGGCGGTGGCGCTCCTGGCCGCCTCCCTGGCCGTCCGCATGGTGCGGCTGGACGCGGTCCCACCGGTGCTCTGGGACGAGGCCGTGCAGGCGTACGACGCCCGGTGCGTGGATGCCGGCCTGCCGCTCGCGCCCCTGCCCGGCATCCACTACCACCGGGGTCCCGGGTGGACCCGGATGCTGGCGCTGGCGGGGCGGGCCACGGGATTCGCCATCCCGGGCCTGCGGCGGGTTTCGGCCCTCAGCGGGGCGGCGACCGTGGTCCTGACCTTTCTGGCGGCTGTCCGGTGGCTGGGCTGGGCCCCGGCCCTCTTCGGCGGGGCGGTGCTGGCGGCCCTGCCCTGGCATGCGCACCTGTCGCGGCTGGCGCTGGGCAACGGGA
>JAHFSL010000590.1 GCA_023265785.1 Candidatus Coatesiibacteriota bacterium
GTCCACTTTAACCTCCACGGGGCCGTCCTTGGGGCTCACGATCGAGACCTTGTAGACGAGGAACCCCTTTTTTTCCTTGAGCTTGGCCTTGTAGGCCGTGCCGGGGACTTCCCGGAGGGCGGCCTCAATGGCCTGGGTGAGGGAGAGTTTCGCCGCGACCGCGTAGTGGGTCGTAAGGGCTGTCTGCATGTTCAGGTTCTCCTGACGGTCGCTGATCCGCGCCGTCCCGGTGATGCCGGCGTATCCGCCGGCGCCGTCGCCATCGCTCTTCCGCTTGTGCGAGTTCGCGCCAGGCCCCTTGTGTCTGTGGGACCTCCGCAATCCGGATTCTAACACAACTCGACGGGCACCCCGTGCGGGTGTGAGAAAATCAGTCGTGTCTTCCAGAAAGCGGCCCAGGCCTTACCAGCTCCCGCCGGCCATGAAGCTCGTCGTGCGCGAGGCCAGCCGGGGGCCCGGTCCCCTGCAGGGGGCGCTCAAGGTTCTCGCCGATCTCAAGCGCGCGGGTCTGATCAAGGAGTATGCGTTGGGTGGCGGCGTGGGGGCCATGAGATACACGGAGCCATTCACCACCGTTGACCTCGATGTTTTCTATGTCCCTATTTCAGGCGATCTCGCCGCAGGACTTCCGGCGATGTATGCCTACCTTCGCGAGCGTGGGTTTGAGCCTGCCAGAGAGTATGTCGTCATCGCCGGGATCCCCGTCCAATTCCTGGCTGTTGATGCGCTCACCCGGGAGGCCGTGGAATCAGCCACGGAGGTGGACTACGAGGGAGCCAAGACCAGGATCTGCTCCGCCGAACACCTGCTGGCGATGGCCGCGCGGACGGGGCGTCCGAGAGATCGTCTCCGAATGGCCATGCTTCTTGAGCAGGGGAAGATCAACCGACTCAAATTGGCCGGCATACTGAAGAGGCATGGCCTGGCGGTCGCCTTTGCGGCCGCAACAGGAAAGAAGGCGTGATCCGGGACCGGCTTCGGCGCCAGTTGGCGGCATTGCCATTCGATATCAAGGTCAGGCTGGCCTTCCGGCTTCTGGAAGCGGGACGGGCCCTGCGCGGGGCGGTTCCCGTCAAGTCGCTCCGCCCAGCCCGTGACAAACGGGCCCGCGAAGGGGTTCGCAAGGGGTAGCCATCCGGTAAAGTGGCTCCGTCATGGTGAGACTTGTGATTGGGCCGTTTCCCGCGCTGGAGCGGGAGCTGGCGGCGGCGCTGAAACGCCTGCGCGCGCCGGGCCGGGATCTCCTGGCGCCCGCGGCCGTGCTGGCGCCGTCCCGCCGGTTGCTGGCGCATCTCCAGCGGGCCGTTGCCAAGGACCATGGGCTGGCTCTGGCCAATGTGTCGTTCGAGACCTTCCAGTCCTTCGCCCGCCGCCTGCTGATCGAGGAGGGCGTGCCGGCGGCACGGTTCGCCGAGGTTCCGGCCATCGAGGAACGGATCGTCGAGCGGGCCCTCGACCGGCTCCCGGCCGGTCATCCGCTGGTCGGGCTGGCGGGGACGCCGGGCCTTCTGGGGTCGCTCCTGGCCACCATCCGCGACCTGGACGAGGCCCGAGTGACGGCGGATGCGCTGGATGACCCTGCGCTGGCGGAGGAGATCCGGGGCGGCGGCGGGCTGGAGGTCATCCGGCCACTCCTGGCCGCGCTCGAGGCGGAGCGCGCCCGGCTGGGACTGTTGAACCGGGCAGGGATCATCGCACAGGCCACGGAAACGGCCCCCCGCTCCCGGTGGCTCGCCGCCCATGTCGGCCTCTTTCACTATGGCGCCTACGACCTCACCCAGCACCAGGTGGACTGGCTGGCGGCGCTGGGGGCGGCGGCGGACACCACCGTGTTCTTCCCGGGAGTGGGTGACCGGGAGGGGCGTCTCCATGCCACCTACCGGTTCGCCGAGCCCACGCTGGCCGAGATCCGCCGCAAGGCGGGGGAAGAGCGGTGGCTCCCGGCCGGGGACGCCGCGGGATGGCTCGGCGATTCCCGCCAGATCGAGGCCGGGGAGCCGGAGGAGGAGTTCGAACTGATTGCCGAGGAAATTCGGTCGCTGGTCACGGGTGATCTTTGGAAACCCTCCGAGATCACGGTGGTGGCCCGGTCGCTGGGTGAGGTCATCGGCCCGGTGGCCTCCGCCTTCGCGCGGGCGGGCGTGCCGTGGGAGACACCGGCCTCCACGGTGCTCCCGTCCCTGCCGGCGGGCCGTGGATTGATGGCACTGGCCCGGGCGCTGGCCGGAGATGGCGACTCCGG
>JAHFSL010000591.1 GCA_023265785.1 Candidatus Coatesiibacteriota bacterium
GTCGCGCCGGGTGGGCGGGGCCAGTGCGCGGCCCGACGAGGACCCGCTCCTGGCCGCGCGCCGGGAGCTGGCCGACATGCGGGTGGCGCCGCGCGGGGCCCCGGCGCCCGAGCCGGTTCCCGCCCTGTCGGAGGACATGGAGCGCGTCCAGCGCCTGCTGGTCCGCCACCAGGTCGAGGCCGACATCGCCCGCCAGCTCCTGCGGGTGTTCGACGACCAGCTGGCCCTGCTGGGTGAGGACTGGTCCAAGGCCGGCCCGCGGTTCGAAAAGTACCTGGCCGGCATGATCCGGACGGCGCCGGGCATCCAGTTGCGCGAGGGGCGCAAGCCGCTGGTGGCGATGTTCATCGGTCCCACGGGCGTGGGCAAGACCACCACCATCGCCAAGATCGCGACCCAGTTCTCCCTGCATGAACACCGGCGCGTAGCCATCGTCACCGCGGACACCTTCCGCATGGCGGCCACGGACCAGATCCGCCGGTACGGTGACATCCTGGGCGTGCCCGTGCATGTCGCCGAGACGCCGGAGGACATGGAGGAGATCATGCTGAAGCTGGCGGGGTATGACCTCGTCCTGGTGGACACCGCCGGCCGGAGTCCGCAGAACCGCGAGCAGATCCTCCAGATGCGCGGCATGGTGGAGGCGGCCAAGCCCGATGAGATCCACCTGGTCATCAGCCTGACGACCAAGTACGTGGATGTCATGTCCATCATCGGCCGGTTCGGGCTGGTGCCCGTGAACCGGGTGGTCCTCACCAAGGTGGACGAGACGAAACATTACGGGTTGGTGCTGAACATCTCGATGAAGTTTTCCCAGTTCTCGATCGCGTATGTGACGACGGGCCAGGGCGTGCCGGATGACCTGGAGGCGGCCGACCCGGGCCGCCTGGCGCGGCTGGTGCTCGAGGGTTCGGAAGGCGACCATGGACGAACAGGGCGCACGGCTCCGTAAGCTCGTCGCCGAAATGCGCTCCGGCAAGTCGCCCGTGCGGCTGACCAAGGTGCTCTCGCCCACCCGCGTGGTGGCGATCACCTCGGGGAAGGGCGGGGTGGGGAAGACCAACGTCACCGCCAACCTGGCGCTGGCCCTGGCCCAGCGCAAGCAGAAGGTCCTGATCCTGGATGCGGATCTCGGGTTGGCCAATGTTGACATCGCCATGGGCCTCCTGCCGCGCTACAACCTTGCCCATGTCCTGCGGGGCGACCTCACGCTGGAGGAGATCATTGTCCCCGGCCCGCTGGGGGTCTCGGTGATCGCGAGCGGGTCGGGCATCAAGGAGCTGGCCAACATGGACGATGCCACCCGCGCGCGCCTCCTGGATGCGCTGGCGGGGCTCAAGGGTGGCTACGACTACCTGCTCATTGACACCTCGGCGGGATTGGGCAGGAACGTGCTGGGATTTGTCCTGGCGGCCGATGAGGTGCTCGTGGTGACCACACCCGAGCCGACGGCGATGCTCGACGCGTACAGCATGATCAAGGTGATATTTTCCGAGCGCGCCTCCGCGCAGGTCCGGCTGGTCCTGAACATGGTGCGCGACGAGGCCGAGGCGCGGGAGGTCACTGACAAGCTGACCGTGCTCGCGCACCGGTTCCTCGGCGCCACGGTGACCCCGGCGGGTTTCATTGTGCGGGATCACCGGGTGGGTGACGCGGTCCGGGAGCAGTCGCCGCTCCTGATGAGTTATCCCGGATCGCCCGCGGCGCGGTGCATCCACGCCCTGGCCCTGCGGCTCACCAACGGGCGCGGGGCGACGCCACAATCCGACCTGCGCGGGTTCTTTGCGCGGGTCGTGGACCTGTTGAAGGCCTAGGGGGGAGGAGATCATGAGCCAGGGCACGGGTCAGCGCCGGGGGGCGATCGTGGGGGCGGGGGTTTTTGTACTGGCGGTCCTCTTCCTCCTGCTGTTTGCGGAGCCGGGCATGGCCCTGCTTGCGGGGCTGGCGCTGGGCGTGGCGGCGGGCACCGTCGTCTTCGTCGCCGGGTCCCTGCCCCGGGCGGCGGGGGAGGCCGCCGGGCGTGTGGCCGCCGGGGAGACCCCCGCCGCGGCGGGGGCCGCGGGCGGGGGGGCGGACCAGCCGCCATCGCGCGACCTGTCGGACACCGCCCGGTTGACCCCCCAGGAGGTCCTCAAGGTGGCGGACCTGCACCAGACGATCCGGCTGGACCAGCCGGGGCTGGATTTTGTCCTGCCCGAGGTGTCGCCGGAGTCCATTCTGGCGGACCGGGAAGGCATTGATG
>JAHFSL010000592.1 GCA_023265785.1 Candidatus Coatesiibacteriota bacterium
CCATGGGAATGCGCATCTCCGCCGTCGTGCCCCGGCCCGGCTTGCGGGACACCGCGAACCGGCCGCCATGGCGCTCCGCCACGAGCCGCGCGAAGGCATACTCCACCGTCTCGAGGTCGCCGGCCGGCACATCGCCCGGGCCCTCATCGGCCACCTGCACCAGGACCTCCCCGGCATCGGACTCCAGCCGCACGGTGACACCCTTGCCCTCGGGGGTGGTCTCACCGGCCCGGTCCACCAGCAGGGAAATCGCCCGCCCCAGCAGAGGGGCATCACCCATGACCCCGAGCGACCCCGGCGAGGCCGTCAGCCCGAATTGCCTGGCGGTGGCGCGCAACTGGGCGGCGGGCGCCTCGACCGCGAGACCCGCCACGGCGGCCAGGTCCACCGCGTCCCGCCGGAGCGTCACGAGGCCCTCCCCCAGCCGGTGCATGGTAAAGAGTCCCTCCAGCAGGTCCAGGAGCCGGCGGCCCTGTCCCAGCGCTTCGCGCAGGACGCCCTTGAGGACCGGCGGCAGGTCCTGCGACCCACCCGCCGCGAGCACACCCATCTCGGAGACCAGCAGGGCCACGGGCGCGCGGATGCCGCGGAACGCCAGCTTGTCCCACTTCTCGTACCGCTCCTGCGCCGCCCGAATGCACGCGGCGGAAAGCTTGGAGCACGACTGGGACACCGCGCCGCGCAGGCGCTCGGCGGCGGCGGCCATTACCTCGCGGCCCGCCTCGGCCCCCAGCGCCTGGTCCAGGTGGGGCCGCAGGACCTCGAAGAGGGCGTAATAGCCGCGGATGGTGTCGGGGACCGCCGCGCCCCGAATGCCCGGCAGGTTGGCCAGCCGATCGGCGTGCGCCTCGGCAGACAGCACATCGCCCCGCTCGAGAATATCGAGGAAGGCCCCGTAGGCGGTCTTCAACTCGCCGGCGCCCCCCGATCCGCCGAACGGCGCGCCCGGCAGACGCGCCAGCGCGGCGCCCCAGGCGCGCACGATGTCCGGCTCCGCCCGGCGCAGGTGGGCCACGAGCATGTCCATGGCGGTCAGCCCCGTCTCCGGGTGCGGAACATGGGCAGCCAGCGCGCCTCGGCCCGGAACATCTCATCCACCATCCGCCGGATGGGCGGCAGGGTCATGAGCGCGCCGGTCAGCGGGTCCATCGCCACCGCCCGGTGCACCATGGCCCGGTCGCCGGTGAGCGCCGCCGTCACGGCCAACTCCTGCACATTGATGTTCGTGCGGTTGACCGCGGCGCACTGCGGCGGGAGGTCGCCGAAGACCGTGGGCTGGATGCCGTTGCGGTCCACCAGGCAGGCGACCTCGACGCACGACACGCGCGGCAAGTTGGTCACCAGGTGGGCGTCGGACTGGCCGGGGAGTTTCCCGGGCGGACCCCAGTTCGGCACATTGCCGTAGATGACATACTTCGTCCCGGTCTCCATCCCGTGGATGATCCGGGCGCCGTATTCCTCCGAGAGCTTGAGCGGCGCCTCGCACAGATCCTTGAGATAGGCCTGGTTCTTCTCCTGCTTGTAGGCACAGGAGATCTGGTAATAATCCCACCGCTTCCTGATATAGGCGTTGACCGTCCGCCGGTCCTTCCGGAACCACGGGACATACTCGCTTCCGTGGTGCGAGGACTCGGTGTGGAAATACCCGAAGGTGCGCATGATTTCCGTCCGGACCCGCTCATAATAGTAGTGGTCGTCGCCCGCCTGGTGGTCGAGCCCACGCTGGGCGAACTTCCTGCCGGCCTTCCCCGTTCGACCGCGCGCAGGGGAGAACGGCGATGGGTTCTTCCGGTCCATCACCTCGCGCAGACCGGGATAAACATCCTTCCCGTTGTGCCGGAACTCGGTGAACCACGCCTGGTGATTGATCCCACCGCACCGATAGGTGACCTCGCCGTAGGGAACCCCTAAGTTGTGGGCCAGCATCCAGCTCGTTCCCTGCACGCTGTGGCACAGCCCGACCGTCCTGATCCCCAGCAGACTGGTCGCCCAGCAATTCATCGCCATCGGGTTGGCGTACTGGATCAGCAGGGCCTCCGGGCAGACCGATTTCATGGTGCCCGCGATTTCCGCGAGCGCGCCGATGGACCGCAGGCCGCGGAAGACGCCCCCCGGACCCAGCGTATCCCCCACGCACTGGTCCAGCCCGTACTTCCGGGGGATGTTCACATCGTGCGCGTAGGCCTCCACGCCGCCGACCTGGAACGCCACGATGACATAGTCGGCACCGGCCAGCGCC
>JAHFSL010000593.1 GCA_023265785.1 Candidatus Coatesiibacteriota bacterium
AGCCAAGGACCTGGTCGACGGCGCGCCCAAGCCGGTCAAGGAAGGCGTCACGCCGGAAGAGGCGGAGGCCATCAAGGCCAAGTTTGCGGAATCCGGGGCGACGATCGAGATCAAGTAACCCACGAGAAGGACAGGAGCGCATATGACGGCGAATGGACACGGCACGAAGCGAGTTTCGTTGGGGACCTTCCAGGAAGTCATGGAAGTTCCCAACCTGCTCGCCGTCCAGAAGGAATCCTTCGAGGCGTTCCTCCAGCGGAGCGCGCTTCCCGAGGAGCGGAAGGACCTGGGGCTGCAGGCGGTGTTTCGCGGGTCGTTCCCGATCTATGACCTGTCCGATGACTCGTACCTTGAATTCGTCTCGTACACGCTTGGCGCGCCAAAATACAGCGCCGATGCGTGCCGCGAACGCGGGCTGACATTTGCCTCGCCGCTCAAGGCGACCCTCCGGCTGGTGGTTCGCGACCGGGACCGGACCCTGGGGCCCCAGGCGCCCCGCACGGTGAAGGAGATCAAGGAGCAGGAGGTATTCCTCTGCGAACTGCCGCTCATGACCGAGAACGGGACCTTCATCATCAATGGCGCGGAGCGCGTCGTGGTGAGCCAGTTGCACCGGTCCCCGGGCCTGGTGTTCGAGGAGGACGAGGAGAAGTCCTTCCAGAGCGGCAAGAAGATTTTCGTGGCGCGGATGATCCCCTACCGCGGAATCTGGCTCGAATTTGAATTCGACCTGAATGGGCATGCGCATGCCCGGATCGACCGCCGCAAGAAGGTGCTGGCCAGCACGCTCCTGCGCGCGATGGGGTACGCCACGGACGAGACCATCCTCCGCCTGTTCTATTCGGTCGAGGACGTGCCCGTGGACGACCTGCGCCGGCTCAAGGGGCGGATCACGGCCTCCCCGCTGGTGGACCCCCACACCGGTGAGATCCTGGCCGAGGCGAACTGCCGTGTGCAGGAGGTCAACCCGGAGGCGGGGGAGATCCTGCTCAAGGTGGAGGAGGGCGAGGGGCGCGATCCCGCAGGGACCTACCGCAAGGTCAAGCTCCGGGAAAAGGAACGGGAGAAGGACACGCTGTGCCGTGCGGTGGTCCTGCGGGGCAAGGTGGAATCCGTCCGGGTGCTGGTGCTCGATCATCCCGAGGACGGGTTCTCGATCTGTGAGACGCTCCGCGCCGACAAGGCCCGGACCGAGGAGGAGGCCCTGCGCGAACTGCACCAGAAGTTGAGCCCGACCTCGCCGGCGACGGCGGCCAGCACGCGGACGCTCCTGGAAAACCTGTTTTTCAACGGCCGCAAGTACGACCTGGCCCCCGTGGGCCGCTACAAGCTCAACAAGAAGCTGGGCCGCGATGTGTCGGCGGCGGTTCGCACGCTGACCCGCGAGGACATCGCCGAAACGCTCAAGAGCCTCTTCCGCCTGTGCAACGGCGGGGAAGGCACCAAGGATGATATTGACCACCTGGGCAACCGCCGTGTGCGATCCATCGGCGAACTTCTGGAGAACCAGTTCCGCATCGGCTTTGCCCGGGTGGAGAAGGTCGTTCGTGCCAGCATGGGCCTGGTGGACCTGACCACGGTCCTGCCCAATGTCCTCCTCAACACGAAGCCGCTGTCCGCCGCCGTCAAGAGTTTCTTCGCGAGCAGCCAGCTGTGCCAGTTCATGGACCAGACCAACCCCCTGTCGGAAATCACCCACAAGCGGCGCCTGTCGGCCCTCGGGCCCGGCGGTCTGTCGCGCGAGCGGGCGGGGTTCGAGGTCCGGGATGTGCACCACTCCCACTACGGACGCGTGTGCCCTATTGAGACACCGGAAGGACCGAACATCGGGCTGATCTCCTCCCTGGCCACCTACGCCCGGATCAACGAGCTCGGGTTCCTCGAGTCGCCCTACCGGAAGGTGAACAATGGCAGGGCCGTGGACGAGATCCGGTACCTCAACGCGGATGACGAGGACAAGGCCGTGATCGCCCAGGCCAATACGAACCTCGACAAGGATGCGCGGATTGCCGACGCGCAGGTTCTGGCACGGTTCCGCGGCGACATCTCCGTGGTCTCCCCTGAGGCCGTGGATTACATGGACATCAGCCCGAAGCAGTTGGTGAGCGCGGCCACCGCGCTGATTCCATTCCTGGAGCACGACGATGCCAACCGTGCGCTGATGGGGTCGAACATGCAGCGCCAGGCCGTGCCCCTGGTCCGGACCCAGCCGCCCCTGATTGGGACGGGCCTGGAAGCC
>JAHFSL010000594.1 GCA_023265785.1 Candidatus Coatesiibacteriota bacterium
ATGAAGATCAACATGGGGCCGTCCCACCCGGCGATGCACGGCACGATCCGGATCGCGCTGGAGCTGGAGGGCGAGAAGATCCTGAAGTCGGATGTGGAGATCGGGTACCTGCACCGGGCCTTCGAGAAGACCGTGGAGCACCGGACCTGGAATCAGGCAATTCCCTACACCGACCGGCTGAACTATGTCTCGCCCCTGATCAATAATGTGGGGTACGCACTGGCGGTGGAAAAGCTCTTCGGGGTCACGGTGCCGGAGCGGTGCCAGTACATCCGGGTCCTGGTGTCGGAGCTCTCCCGGATCACCGACCACCTGACCTGCAACGGGGCCATGGCCATGGAAGCCGGTTCCATGACGGTCTTCATCTATATGATCAAGGCCCGCGAGATGATCTGGCAGTTGCTGGAAGAGGTCACGGGGGCCCGGCTGACCGTGTCGTATACCCGGGTGGGCGGGGTGACGGGGGACCTCACCCAGCGCTTCCTGGATGAACTGCCCCGGGTGCTCAAGGAAACGCATACGGCCGTGGACGAATCCAGCCGACTGCTCAAGAAGAACCGCATCTTTTACGACCGCCTGCGGGGAATCGGTATTCTTACACGGGAAGATGCCCTCAGCCACGGGGTGACCGGGCCGTGCGGCCGGGCCTCGGGGGTGGACTATGATGTCCGGCGCGACCTGCCCTATCTTGTGTATGACCGGATGGAATTTAAAGTGCCGCAACGTACCGAGGGTGACACCTATGACCGGTTCTTCGTGCGGATGGAGGAGATTGAGCAGTCCATCCGGATCGTCCGGCAGTGCGTGCGGGACATCCCGGCGGGGCCGATCAGCGTGGACGACCAGCGGATGACGCTTCCGCCCAAGGAAAAGGTCTACAAGGACATGGAATCCCTCATTCACCACTTCAAACTGCTGATGCCCGGCCACGGCGTGAAGCCGCCGGCGGGCGAGGCGTATGTGGCGGTGGAAGGGGGCAACGGGGAACTGGGATTCTTCGTGGTGTCCGACGGCACCGACCGGCCCTGGCGCGTTCGGGTCCGGCCGCCGTGCTTCTTCCCGATGAGCGCGGTGTCCAAGATGATTGACGGCTCGATGATCGCCGACATCATCCCCACCTTCGGCTCGGTCAACATGATCGCGGGGGAGCTGGACCGGTGAGCGCGCCCGCCGTGGCCGGCGAGGTCCTGGAACGGCTCAAGCATGAGTTTGAGCGGCGGTCCGCGCCCTTTGACTACAAGCCCAGTGCCCTGCTGTCCCTCCTGCATGCGGTGCAGGATGCCTACGGGTATGTTCCGCCGGCGGGCGAGGCGGCGGTGGCGGAGTTCCTGGGCGTGGGCGCCAACCGCGTCCACGAGGCGGTCACCTTCTACACGCTCTATCGCCAGCACCCGTATGGGAAATACCATGTGCAGGTCTGCCGGACGCTGGCCTGTGACCTGTGCGGCGGGCACGACCTGGTCAAGGCCTTGATGGACCGGTTCAAGGTGGCGCCGCGCACGGCCACGGCTGACGGACTGTTCTCTTGGGAGACGGTGGAGTGCCTGGGGTGCTGTGAACTGGCGCCCGCGCTCCAGATCAACAAGGAGCCGTTCCGCGGGCCGCTGACGGCGGGGGACCTGGGGCGGATTCTGGACGACCTGGCCGCCAAAGAGAAGGGCAACGGGCATGGCTGAGGCGATGAAGCTTCTCACGAAGGACTGGTACCAGCCGGACTGCTGGACGCTGGGGTTCTATCGCGCCCATGGCGGGTACGAGATGCTGATGAAGGCCATCGGGATGACGCCGGCCGCGGTCACCGATGAGGTCAAGAAGTCGCTCCTGCGCGGCCGGGGTGGGGCGCGGTTCTCCACCGGCCTCAAGTGGACCTTCATCCCCAAGAACAACACCAAGCCGGTCTATCTCGTGGTGAATGCCGACGAGGGCGAGCCGGGTACCTTCAAGGATCGGCACATCATGGAGAACGCCCCGCATGCCATGGTCGAGGGGATCGCCATGGCGGCCCATGCGGTGGGCGCGAAGGAATGCTTTGTCTATATTCGCGGTGAGTACACGGTCCCGATCCAGCGGGTGAAGGACGCCGTGGCCAGCGCGGAGGCAGCCGGGCTGATCGGCGCGAAGGCGGCGGCGCCCACGGGCGTGCCCGTCAAGGTGGTGGTCATGGCCGGTGCCGGGGCCTATATCTGCGGTGAGGAAACGGGCCTGCTCTCCTCCATCGAGGGCAAGAAGGGCCACCCGA
>JAHFSL010000142.1 GCA_023265785.1 Candidatus Coatesiibacteriota bacterium
CCCCACCCCCCGCCGCACTGGCCGGGTGGGGCGTGCTGGCCGTCCTTCTGGCGGCGCTGGCCGGTGCCGCCTGTCTCCGGGCCGCCGGGCGCCCCCTGGCTCCCCTTGACGAGGCCTACCGCACACTCGGGTACGCGCGCGAATGGGCGCATGCCGATCCCTTCCGCCTCCAACCGGGGGGCCCGCGCTCCCCGGGAGGCGCCAACCTCCTCCACGCGTGGCTGTTGGTCCCGGTCGTGGCGGTCGCCGGGACCCGCGAAGGTCCCCTGCTGGCGGGTCTTTGCGCGGTCCATGCCCTGCTCTTTGCCCTCGCGCTCCGGGCTGCATGGCGGCTGGCCATGCGGGCCGGTTTGCCCGCCCCGGTTGCCCACCTCGCGGCCCTGGGATCATTGCTTTCCTCCCCCGTCATCTGGGGATTCTTTTCCGGAAGCGATGCCGGACTGGCGTGCCTCCTTCTCCTCTGGCTGTGGGAGTTGTGCATCCGTCGCGCCGCCCTCGCCGCCCTCCTCACTGCCCTGCTCGTCGGGCTGGGCGGCGGGGTCGAGTCCACTCCCGCATGGGCGTTTCCCCCGGTGGCGCTTCTGGCGGCCCTCGTGGGCGTCCTGCCCCTCACCGGGGCGCCCCGGACCCTTTCCGGGGTCGGGGGGGTTCTCTGTCTCCTGGGCTGGGTCACCGGTCGCTTCCTTCCGGCGGCAGGCTGGGTCCACGCGCCCTCCCCCATCGCCCTGCTCCCCGTCCTAACCTTGCTCGGCATCCAGGGTCTCGCCCGGCTCGCCGCGTTCCTGCCTCCGGCGCTGCGCCGGCCCGGGTTGCGCGGGGCGGCGGCGGTCTGGCTGGTGTTGAGCGTGGCCGGCATCCCCCGCGCCTTGCGGTGGATGGGGCGGGCGGCCGCGGACCAGGCCCTCCCGCGGCGGCTCCTGGCCGAATCGCTGGCCGGTGATCCTGGACGGGGGCCGGTCGCCAGCGAGAATGCCGGCATTCTCGCCTACTTTTCCGGCCGGCGTGTGCTGGACCTGACCGGGATCACCGACCCCGCCCTCGCCGTACCGGCCGCCCGTGGGTGGGGCGCGATCTTCGACACCCTGAAGGCCGCGCCCGTGGCCGACCGTCCGGTGCTCGCCGTCCTTCGCCTCGCTCCGACACCGTCCTCCCTCCTGCGTGCCCTTCCGGTTTCGGCCCCCGCCGGTTGGGGGCTGTTTGACCTGGTCTGGCCCGCTCCGGACCGGATACCCGCCATGACCGGGTGGGCGCTGGCGGATGAATTGGACGTGGCCGACCCCGTGGCCGAGCGTGTCCACGGGTACCACGTGGCGGGACGGGACCCCGCAGACCCGCCCCACGACACACTGGAAATTCGGAAGGATTCCGTGTCCCTGCAGGTCACGGGGGATGGTGGCTGGCGGACCGGCGGCGGGGAGCGTTTCACCATGCACGCCGCACCCGGCCGGCCCGCCGTGCTCCTGATGCGGACCTTCGCGCCCGCGGGGGCGACGCTGGCGGTGCGGCTGGGGGCCGGGCCCGCCGCGTTGGCGGCGATCGCGCCCACCACGGAGCGGTTCCAGACCGTCCTGGTTGCGCAGGCCGAGGGCCCGGCCATCGCCCCCCCGCTGGTCGTGGAGGTGGACTGCCGCGGACCGGCCCCCGCGGACTATGCCTCGTTCCACTACTGGCTGTTCCAGCCCTCGACCAGGCCGTAGGGCGAGACCTAGGGCCGGGGAGGCCTCCGGACCAGCACGGAGGTCCTGGTGGCCACCACCAGCGACCCGTCCGCCGAGCGGGCCAGCGCCACCACATCGTCGTCGGGCAGACCGTGCCCGGCCGTCCACCGGTCCTGGGCCCCGGTGGCAAGGTTCCGGCGGTAGAGCCCGTAGGCCGTCCCGAACCACACCTCATCGCCGGCCACGGCGACAGCGCGGACGGCATAGTCGGTGAACCCATCGGCCGTCACCGACTCCACCCACGAGGCCTTCGCCGTGTCATAGAGGTTGAGCCCGGCGGCGCTTCCCAGCCAGAGCCGCCCCGGGGCGGCCTCCATGGCGTACAGGTACTTGTTCCCCAACCCGCGTTCCTGCGGGACGGCGGCAAACCGGTTTCGCCCGGGGTCAAACCGGGCCAGCCCGCCCATCATGCACGCGGCCCAGAGCGAGGTCCCGTCGTCGAGCATCCGGTACACATGGTTCTGGGGCAGGCCGTTGGCGGTGGTGTAGGCCTTCCAGCGCGCTGCCCCGGGCGAGCGTCGGCTGGCGCCCGCGATGGTTCCGGCCCACACGCCGCCGCGCCCCTCGCCCACCCACCGGACACTGTCCGAGCCCAGGCCATCGCGCGCCGTCCATGAGCGCACGACCATGCCCCGGGCGGGATCGAAGAGCGCGACCCCGCCCGCCGTGGCCAGCCAGAGGCCTTCACGACCGGGCGCAATCCAGCGGACCTGGAGCAGGTTGTCCTTGAGGCCGGCTTCCGCCCCGAAGGCCTTGCCGGGCCCGCCGGCGAGCGGCAGGGCCGCGAGGCCCTGCGGACCGGCACCCACCCAGACCGTGTCCCCTGACACCACCGCGCATGCAACGGGACCGGGGTAGCGTGCGAGCACCCGGAACCCGCCGGCCCCCCCGTGGCACCCCGCCAGGAGCGCCCCCAGGCACGCCGCGCGCACACCCCGACGGTTCAGGTGTGCCGGTCCATGGCCGCGTGGATGTCCTTGAGCTTGACGAGTCGCGAGCGGCCGTCGGTCACGCGGGCCTTCAGCCCTTCGCGGGCCGGTTCAATCTCAAACGCCCGTTCCAGGCAGAAGACGGCCGCCCGCAGGCGATCCATCTTCTCCCACTGCTCCGCGTCCGCCAGGAACCGCTGGACGGCCGCATCGGCCACCGGCTTCATCCCGTCCCAGGACGCGCGGGCCTCCGCGGACTGCGGGTCCACCTGGAGGGCGTGACGGAGCTGGGCCATCGCGCGTCCCAGCTCGCCCTGCTCGTGCAGGACCTTCGCCCGCTCCAGGTGGTACCGGACGTGGCCCGCGTGCAGTTCCTCGATCTTCCGGATATTGGCCGACAACAGGTCGGCGGCCTGGGGAATCTTGATGGCAATCTGGCGCCATTCGTTCAGGCAGGCCAGCGATTGCGCCCCGAGAAATGCCGTCAGGCCCCGCTCGTACATCGAGATGACCTGGGGCACCCACGGCTGTTGGGCCGATGCCGTCAGCCCCGGGACGCCGATCATCTTCGCCTGCTGGCCCGCCTCACCCACCCGGGCCGCCGCCTTGGCATGGTCGGACTGGATTTCGCGGACGAGGTTCCAGTGGGCGATCGCGTCGAACCACATCTTCTTGAGTGACGCCTCGTCGGCCTGGGCGGAGAGTGCTTCGAGCTCGGCCAGGGTCTGCTGGCGGGTCTGCGCCGCCATGAGCTCGGTGTAGCGGTCCAGCGCATCGCTGTTGCCGGGGTCCTTCTCGAGGATCTCGTTGAGCGCCGTGCGGGCTTCCATCCAGTTGGAGGCCGTCAGGGAGGCCACGGCGCGGTCCATCAGGGGCTTGATGCCGCGCACGCGCTGGCCCTTCTCGTCGGCGGCGCGCTTGAGCGTCAGCAATTTCTCGTTTTGGGGATCCTGCGCGAGGCCCTGGTTGAACACGGCCAGCGCCTCCTCGATCCGGTCCTGGGTGACCAGCTCCAACCCCTTCTTGATGAACGGCTCCACCTGGCTCTTGGCCGCATCCCGCTTCAGCTTCTCCTCGATCTGGGCCAGCAGGGCCTTCGCCTCGGGAAACTCGGGGAAGTCCACGAGCGCCCGGCGGATCTCCCGGTTGGCGTCCTCGAAGAGTTCCTGCTGGAACAGCCGGCGGGCGCGGTCGAAGTAGCCCTGCGCCTTCTCCTTGTAGTAGTTGTCATCGGTGCCCTTGAGGAACGACTGGGCACTCATCGTCCCCACCGTGATGCCCTTCATGGCCAGTTCCAGGTCGGCGGGGCTCGTGGCCTCCTCCAGGGCGGTCTCCTTGCTGATGACCTTCTGGTTGTAGAGCTTCAGGATGGACTGGTCAAAAGTCTGCATCCCATATTGGGCGCCGCCTTCCACCATCAGGGACTTGATCTCCCCCAACTTGTTTTCCTGGATCAGGGAGTGGATGGCGGGTGTGCAGATCATGACCTCGACGGCAGCCGCCAAGCCCTTGCCGTCAATCTTGGTCAGCAGGCGCTGGGAAATCGTGGCGCGCAGGGTGCTGGCGAGCTGGTGCCGGATCTGCTGGTGCTGGCCCTCGGGGAACATGTCCACGATCCGGTCAATGGTCTGGATGGAGTCCGCCGTGTGCAGGGTGGAGAGAACGAGGTGCCCGGTCTCGGCGGCCGACATGGCGGTCGCCGCGGTCTCCCGGTCACGCATCTCCCCCAGCAGGACGACATCCGGGTCCTGGCGCAGGACGTACTTGAGCGCGTTGTGGAAGGTATCCGTGTCAATCCCGACCTCGCGCTGGGTGATGGAGGCCTGCTCGTCGCGGTAGACGAACTCGATCGGGTCCTCGATCGTCACCACGTGCACGGGCAGGCTCTGGTTCATGTGCTGGATCATCCCCGCAATCGTGGTGGACTTGCCCGAGCCGGTGATCCCCGTCACCAGGATGAGGCCACGGGCCTCCAGCGCCAGGTGCTTGAGGATGGTGGGCATGTTGAGTTCCTCGAGCGTCGGGATCTTGTACGGCACGACCCGCAGGACGACCTCGAGACTGCCGCGCTGCTTGAAGATATTGCACCGGAACCGGGCGACCCCGGGAATGGTGTGGGCGATGTCAATCTCCTGTCGCGTCTTGGCCCGCCCCTCGGCGTCGCCGTCGAGCAGGGCGGCCACGATCCGGCCCAGGTCCTCCGGCGAAAGGGCCGCATCGGAAAAGTGCGAGAGCGACCCATTGATCCGGACGTAGGGCGGGACACCGACCTTGAGGTGGATGTCCGAGGCCTTCTTGGCCACCGCTTCGCGCAGGATCTCGTCGAGATGTTCGTCCTTCACGGGAGTCCGGTTATTGTACCCGGTCAGGATTCAGCGTGAAAACCGGTCCACGGCCGGCGGGGCCGCCCGGCGGCCCTGCGGCGTGCGCAGGAGGAACCCGGCCTGGATCAGGTACGGTTCATAGAATTCCTCCACGGTTTCCGGCTCCTCGCCCGCCGCAATGGCCCAGGTCCGGAGACCCACCGGCCCGCCCCGGTACCGGTTGACGAGCAGGGACAGGAGCGTCCGGTCCATCTCGTCGAGCCCGTCGGCGTCAATCCCGGCCTCCTCGAGGGCGCCGCGGACGGCGGCGACGGTGATCGTCCCAGCCGCGTGCGCCTGCGCCCAGTCGCGGGACCGCTTCAGGAGGTGGTTGGCAATCCGGGGGGTTCCCCGGGCACGCCGGGCCAGCTCGGCCGCGGCGGGCGCCTCGATGGCCACCTTCAGCCGGCCCGCGGCTGCGGTGGCGATCCGGGTGAGTTCGCCGGGGGTGTACGGCTCCAGCCGGATCACCAGCCCGAACCGGTTCCGGAACGGGGCGGAGAGGGCGCCCAGCCGGGTGGTGGCGCCCACCATGGTGAACGGGGCGACCGGCAGGCGGAGCATCCGGGCCGAGGCCCCCTTCCCCACCGCGACATCCACCCGGAAATCCTCCAGCGCGGGGTAGAGGAGTTCCTCCACGGGCTTGCGCAAGCGATGCACCTCATCCAGGAACAGCACCTCCCGATCTTTCAGGTCATTGAGCTGGGCGAGGACATCGGCACCGCGTTCCAGCGCCGCCCCAGAGGTGACGTGCAGGGGGACGCCCAGCTCGCCGGCCAGGATCATCGCCAGCGTGGTCTTGCCCAACCCCGGGCTCCCGTGAAGCAGGACATGATCCAGGGGCTCCTGACGCGCACGCGCGGCCCGTAGCGCGGTGTCCAGCAGTTTCTTGGCCCGTTCCTGCCCGACGAAATCGCGGAGGGCGCGCGGCCGCAGTGCGTTTTCGAACGGGGCATCCCGTTCTTCGCGGAGGGCCGCCATGGAAGGCGCCGCGGGCTTCCTGGGTGCCACGGGTTACCCGCGCCGGCGGGCGGAGCCGCTCACGGCCCGTCGGATGAGGTCCTCGAGGGGGGCCTGGGGATGACGCTCGAGGACGCGTGCGGCGCGGTCCCGCGCCTCCACCGGGGCGATCCCCAGCCCGACGAGGGCGCCGGCGATGTCCCGCGCTTCCGGCGAGGGGTGGCCGGCGGGTCCGCGCTTCCCTCCCTCCCGCCGTGCCAGCCAGCGCGCGATCCGCGCCCGCTTCGCCGGCCCGATGCCGGGGAGGTCGGGCACCTCCGCCCCCTTGGCGGCCACCAGCGCATCCCAGGCCGGGAGAAGTTTCAAGGCGGTCGCGGCCCCCACGCCGGGAATGCCCAGGAGCGCCGTGAACCGGTCACGCTCCCCCGCATCGGCAAACCCGTACAGCTCAAGGCGGCGCGGGGAGAATGCCAGCCAGGCCGGCAGGGACACGCGTCTGCCCACGAATCGCAGGAATCTTTTTTCATCATGCACCCGCAGGCGCAGGCCCAGCCCGCCCGCCTCCACGACGACCACGCCGCCGGCTGCGCGCACCAGCCGGCCCTTCACGAACTCAACCACGACGGAAGGCCGGCCCCGCCCCGGTCCGCGTGGACACGAGGTGGCAGTAGGCGACGGACAGCGCGTCG
>JAHFSL010000595.1 GCA_023265785.1 Candidatus Coatesiibacteriota bacterium
CGCCTCCTGCTGGTTGGCGACTCCCGGGCCGCGTGGTTCGGGCGGTCGCGGCTGGTGATCGGGCAGGACTACTCCGACATGCCCCTGGTCCTCGCCATTGCGCGGGAATCCCGCACTCCTGGCGAGGTGGGACGCCGGTTCCGGGAGTTGGGGATCACCGAGGTGCTGGTCAACTACATCGCCTCTGAGTACACGGGGGCCCAGGCGGAGGCGTTTTTCAGGTGGAGCGGACCGGAACTTTCACGGTATGCAGCCTACTGGACCCGGCACGCTCGCTGGCTACAGACGGGGGACGGCTATGACGGATTGAACGGCGGCTACGCCCGATTCGAACTCCGCCGGACGGCGGCGGCGCCGGTCGGACTCCCGTTCCTCCCGGGCACCGAGGGCCTGGCCGCGGCCCGCGATGGGGAAACGCCCGTGGCGCGCGCCGCGCGGCTGGTCCGCCTTGTGGCCCGGGCCCCCGGCGTCGCGCTTTTTGAGACCCGCCTGGGAGCATCCGAGGTCGCGACGGGAGACTGGTCGCACGGCCGGTCCCACCTGGAGCGCGGCCTGGCCTGCGGGTTCGAGACGCCGGGCATCCTGGCCAATCTGGGCCGCGCGCTGGCGGGGCTGGGCCTTTCCGCCGAGGCGCGCGCGGCGTTCGCGCGGGCGTCGGGGCTTGCGGCGCGGGCGCCGGCGCACTTGCCTTGAACCTCAGACATAGCTGATGCCGGGATTCGCGAGGGGAAGCGGGAAGGCCTTGCGCAGAATCGTTCCAAGGGAGCCGGTAGGGTGCAACCCCGCCGGACGGTCGCGGTGGGGCTCGCCGAAGATGAGGTGCGCCATCGTTTCACGTGAGGTCTCGAGCCGGTCGCGGCCGGCCTCCAGGAACGGGCGCAGGTTGTGCTCACCACCCGCCAGCCGCCGGGCAGCGGGGCCCGCCGCACGCACCAGCAGGGGCTTGAGGCGCCGTACCAGCCGCTCCAGGTTCACGATCGCCACGGAGTCGTAGACCGGAACGCGGCGCTCGCCCAGGTGCCGGCCGGTCAGGAGGGCCAGGCTGGCGCGGTCGTGGGCGGAGACCGAGAGCTCGACCCGGCGCTTGTGCCACAGCCCGCACGCCGCGTGGAGTGCGGCGAGCAGGTCGGTCCGGCTCCCGCCCGCCTCGATCACGTTGAGGCGGCCATCCACGGGCCCGCCCGCCTTCCGGCTGACCCCGGCGACGAAGTAGGCGGTCACGCGGCTTTCCGTCTCGGCGACATAGAACCGGGCGGCGGAGAGGGCCGCCCAGCCCGCGTGATAAACCCGGCGGAAATCCACATCGGGCCGGGCGATACGGACCGGCTCCTCGGCATAGAGCCGCGCGATGGTCTTGAGGTCGCCGGGCCGCGCGGGCCGCACGGAGACTTCCGGGTGCGCAAACAGCTTCAGCGACGTTGGCGCGAGCGTGAAGTGGAGCCGGCATCCGACCGGCGCCGCGCCAATCCGCCGGTACAGGTCCCGGTTGCCCGAGATGAGGTACAGGTCGAGCCCTTCCCGGTCATGCCGCGCCCGGAGGAAGTCAATCAACCGGGTCGCCAGTCCCTTGCCGCGGTACTCGGGGTCGGTGACCACGGCGCTCATGAGGCCGGCCGGAATGCGCACGCCGCGGATCGCGATGGTCCGTTTGGTGACGCCGACATGGGACACGACGCGCCCGTCCTCGACCAGCACCCAGAGGTTGTGGCGGTTTTCCCGACCCAGGTGCCAGGGGTAGAGGAGTTCCATCCCCTTGCCTTTTGTATTGCCGATGAAGGCCCGATTCACCAACCGGAGGAGCCCGGGAAACTCTGACGGGCGGACCGGGCGGGGGCCTTCAAGCATAGGGATAGGGTACAATACCCGCCATGCCAGAGGTCGTGAACGCGCCCGATCAGGCGTTGGAGCAGGAAGTCCGCCGGCATGTCGCGGTGACCACCTGGCCGGACCTGATCGGGTACCTGGATTACCTCAAGGACCCCATCAACTGGGGCCGCCGGTCGTCCATCTGGCCCATGCAGTTCGGGCTGGCCTGCTGTGCGATTGAGATGATCTGCACCGCGGCGTCCCGGTTCGACATCTCCCGGTTCGGGTCCGAGCTGTTCCGGCCGTCGCCCCGGCAGGCCGACCTCATGATCATCTCCGGGACGGTCACCAAGAAGATGGTGCCCATGATTGTGCGCCTGTACAACCAGATGCCCGAGCCCAAGTATGTGCTGTCCATGGGCGCCTGC
>JAHFSL010000596.1 GCA_023265785.1 Candidatus Coatesiibacteriota bacterium
GGCGCCCGCGACGGGGCTCTTCGTGGGCGCCGCCCTCCTGCTGGTGGCCGCGCAGGTGGTGATCGCGCGCCGGTCGCCGGGCCTGCACACCGCGCTGACCGGGCTGGGGGCCGCCTGCTGGCTGGCGGGCAACGCGCAGTGGGCGCGGGGCGCGCCGCTGTTCGCGGTGGTGCCGTGGTGGATCGGGTTCCCGCTGTTCACCATCGCCGGGGAGCGGGTGGAGTTGAGCCGCGTCCTGCGCCCCCCGCGGGCCGCGCGCCTCCTCCTCGCCGGGCTCGTGGTGGCCTGGATCGCCGGGCTCGTGGTGGATGAATGGACCTTCGTCCGGGGCCAGGTGGCGACCGGGCTGGCCACGGCGGGGATCGCCGTGTGGCTGTTCCGGCATGACCTGTCGCGGCGGGTCATGCACCTCCCCGGCCTCAGGAGGTTTATGGGGATGAATATTCTTTGCAGTTATGGATGGCTCGGCACCTCGGGGATTCTGTTAACTCTCCAGGGGGGTCCGGGCATGAACGAGGGCTATGACGCCGTCCTGCACATGGTCTTCATGGGCTTCATGCTCCCGATGGTCTTTGCCCACGCCCCGGTCATCCTGCCCGCGGTCACGGGCCGGCTCGTCCCGTTCCGTCGCGCCTTCTACCTGCACGCCGGGCTGATGCAGGCCGCCCTGCTCGTCCGCGTGGCGGGCGACGCGCTGGGGCACCCCGGCGTGCGCCGGGCCGGCGGGCTGGCGGCCGCCGTGGCCCTCGTCCTCTTTTTGGCCAACAACATCCTGGCGCTCACGAGCGCCGAAGCCCGGATCAAGGAGGTCCCATGATCACCGAAGTGCGCCGCCGCTGGGGCGGCTGGAAGATGGACGGCTACGTGAAGGGTTTCATCGTGTGCTCGCTCGGCTACCTTCTCCTCGGCGCCGCGCTGGGGTTCACGATGGCCGTTCATGACGCGCTGGTACCCGGCTCCTGGTCAAACTGGACCTGGCTCCTCCTGCCCACCCACACCCATGTCCTGCTGATCGGCTGGCTGTCCATGATGGTCTTCGGCGTGGGGTATCACATGATCCCCCGGTTCTCGGGATTCCTGGTCTGGTCACCCCGGCTGGCGTGGACCCACTTCTGGCTGGCCAACCTCGGGCTGTGGGGGATGGGGACCGGGTTCTGGCTGAACCGCCTGCAGGAGGATCGGTGGGGCTGGCTGGTCGGCGCCGGGGGGGCCTGCCAGGGTGCCGCGTTTTTCTGCTTCGCGGTAAACCTGTCGGTCACGATCTGGCTGGCCGGGGGGCCGCGCCCCGTCATGGTGCCCGAGGGCGAGTCGCTGGCCACCCGGCTGGCCGCCCGTGTGGCCGCCGCCGCTTCCCGGCCCCCCGTCATCGAGCCGGTGGAGCCGTCGCAGACGCCGGCCTCGATCATTGGCCGGATACCCGGGGCGCTGGACGTCTTCCTGTCGTTCGGGTTCGCGGGGCTGGCCGACCCCGAACATGTCCGCACGATGGCCAGCCGGATCACCCTGGCGCAGGCGGCGGCGCGCCACGGGGTCAACCTGGCCGACCTGGTGGCGGCCCTGAACGCCGCGGCGGCCGCGCCCCCCGCCCGGCCGAAACTCTTCAAGGAATTGGGGCTCAAGGCCGCGCCGGAGGCCTGCTGTCCGGAATGCGCGGAAAAGGAAGGCCACGCCCACCCGCACCAACACTGACGGACGCCACGCCGGGCCTTACGCCACCCCCCGCGCCCGGACGGCCGGCGGGGGCGTGGCATCGCCCTCCGTGAACCGGGCCATCACGCTCACGATCTCCCCGACATAGAGCCGGTGGTAGTCCTTCTTGGGGTAGAACTTGTGCATCTTTACATCAAGAAAACGCTCCGGGTCGAAATCATGCCAGTACATCTTCCGGCACTCCCACACCAGCCGGGCTTCCCGGAAATAGATCCCGCCGTTGAGGCCCTGGACCGGAGTCAGCCCGGCTTCCCGGGCCTTGTCGCCGTCGCGTCCGGACTTCCGCCCGCACAGCCTTAAGGCGGGGCGGTACTTCTCCTCGAACGCGGCCACGGTGAACATGGGGCTCGCTTCCATGAACTGGAAGGTGTGCCGCACCGGCCGGACCACGACCATGGCGACCTCCTTTTCCCAGAGGATTCCCATCCCGCCCCAGGAGGCGGTCAGCGTATTGAATGACTCCAGCGTGCCACTGGTGACCAGCACCCAGTCGTGATCGAACAGTTTGAAGACATTGTCGTTC
>JAHFSL010000597.1 GCA_023265785.1 Candidatus Coatesiibacteriota bacterium
CGGTCCGTCCTCCAGGTGGCGACGAAGCGTGGCTGGGAGCGGACGGGCAGGTGGATGATCGTCTTGAACCCCGCTGAAATCCGCCAGCCGGGCCGGGGCAGGGCCGCCAGCCGGCGGGAGAGTTCCCGATCCGCGTCCGTCACCGGATTGGGCGTCATACCGGGAGTGAAACTCATCCGGGCATCGTCATGAAACTGGCGCGCCAGCGCGCCCGGGTGGGGACCGATAATGAGGGCCACCGCCAGCATGAGCCAGCCCAGCCGGATGGGCCACCGCCCGGCCCGCGCCAGTCGGCCCAGCCCCAGCGCGGCACCGAAGATCAGGAGCCCCAGGAAGAGCGCGGAGTTGTAGTACAGGAATTGGGCATAGGAAGCCCACCGGGAGAGCGCCATGATCAGCATCGCGGGCGCGGCAACAAGCAGAAAAAAGCCCGGTGCCAGCAGGGGCAGGCCGCCCAATCCCTCCACCACGCGCACCGGCCCCGGACCGGCCAGGGCCGTGAGGATTTCCACGGGATGGCGGGCCAGGTGGGCCATCATGCCACCCAGGGAGGGGCCGCGGCCCCACCGGTCGTTGAGCATCTGCCCGAACGCCCCGGCGGCCGCCGGAGGGGCGAAGGACGGCATGATCCACGTCACTGCGAGAACGAACCAGCCGGCAGATACCATCATGGCCAGCACGGCCGCGCGGCGCATGCGCGGCTCGCGACCCGTCAACGCGCACCAGCCCGCCAGCAGGCCGAGGTACAGCGCCAGGTCCTCCCGGACCAGCATGGCCGCTACCGCCCCGCCGATGAAGGCGTGCCGGCGGCCGGTCTGCCAGCCCAGCGCGGCCAGCAGGGTCAGCGGCACGGCGAGGGTCTCCCAATGGAAGGCAAAGAATTCCCGTCGGGCGAAGGTGTTCAGGAACAGGGCCAGGCCAAACACCATGGCCCAGTCCGTGCGGCCCGTCGTGGCAAACACCAGGCGGCCCGCCAGCAGGATGCCGGCGAACCACGCGACGGCCATGAGCCACGCGTAGAGGTGCTCGACCGGCAGGAAGCGGTAGCCCCAGGCGATGGGATAGTACACCGGCGTCAGGTGGCGGACAAAGGCGCTGTACCCGTCGTCGGGACTGCGGAACGGAACGGGGTCGCCCAGCGCGGTGGCGACCATCAGACTCCGATGGAATCCGTAATCGTGCCATCCAATTCCGAAGGCGTGGATGACTTTCCAGGCGTTCAGGGCGGTCAGGGCCACGCCGGCCAGGATGAGCCCCAGGATGAGTGCCCGGGGCACCCGGATTCCCGGCACCGGCCGTTTCACCCGGCCAGCGCCTCCCGATACACGCCCACGGTGGAGGCGGCGATCCGGTCCCAGCCGAACCGGCGGGCGGCGGCGGGCCAGGGGGTCCGGGCGCGGCGGGGACGGGCCAGCACCGAGGCCACCGCCCGTGCCAGCGACTCCCCCTGCGGATCGCACAGCACCAGCCGTGCGCCGGCCACCTCGCGGACGCCGGGACCGTGCGTGGTCACGACCGGCGTGCCGTGGGTGAGCGCGGCGATGAAACTGCTCCGGTTCATCTTGAGCCCGTCCTCGAAGGGCTGGACGCACACTTCGGCGGCCAGCAGGAGGTCGGAGATCGCACGCGCGGGCAGGTAGCCGGTCCACTTCACCAGGTTCATGATTTCCAGCTCCCGCGTCCGGCGGGCCAGGAGGGCGTGGAAGGCGTCCGTCCGGGGGGAAAACGCCGTGGCGGCGACCAGCCGGATCGGGACGCTCCGATCCCAGAGAAGGCGGACGGCCTCGAGCAGGGCCACCAGCCCCTTGCGGGGACCGGCAAAGCCGAAGTAGAGCAGGACGCGATCCCGCGGCCCCACCCCCAGCGCCCGCAGCCGGCGGCGGCCGGCGGCCGCGCGGCCCGCCACCGGGATGCCGGAGCCGACGGGGATGATGCGCAGGCGTGATCCTACGGAAGGGTACACGGAGGCCACGGCGGCGCGTTCGGGCTCGCTCGTCACCCCCACCGCCCGGGCCAGCAGGATGTTGGCGCCCAGCCGCAGGCGGCCGGCCAGGCCGTACTGGGCGAACTCATGGAGCGTGGTCACCATGGGGAGCCGGGGCGCCCGGCGGCGCAGGACCACCGGCAGGAGATTGATCCCCACCTGCTTGCCGTAGACCACGGTCGGGTACTCGACATGGACCAGGTCCGGCGCCAGCCCCATCACCAGGGTCCCCAGCCGTCCCGCCGCC
>JAHFSL010000598.1:0-541 GCA_023265785.1 Candidatus Coatesiibacteriota bacterium
ATGCGAGCGGCAAGGCGCGATCGGTGGTGTTCGTGGAGGGGATGAGCGTGGGCGCGCCCCACCTGGTCCGGCTGGAGAATGAACTGCGGCGCGCGGTGGAGCGGCTGGAGTTCACCGTCCACTACCAGCCCGTGGTGGCGCTGGCCCAGGGCCGCACGATCGCGCTGGAAGCCCTGGTGCGCTGGCAGCATCCGGACCGTCAGCTGGTCCTGCCGGCGGAATTCATCCCCATGGCCGAGGAAACCGGGCTGATCGAGCCGATCGGTGAGTGGGTCCTGCGCGAGTCGTGCAAGCAGTACGCGGCCTTCCACGAGGCGGACCGCAACGGCCTGCGCATCTCGGTGAACGTCTCGGCCCGGCAATTCAGCCACACGAACCTGCCGGCCTTGGTCCGCACGGTGCTGGCGGAAACCGGGATGCCGGCCACCGCCCTGGCGCTGGAGATCACCGAGACGGTCGCCATGGACAACCTGGCCTACAGTGTCACCGTCCTTCACGAGCTGGCCGAGATGGGGGTCATGATCGCCATTGACGACTTCGG
>JAHFSL010000598.1:551-2231 GCA_023265785.1 Candidatus Coatesiibacteriota bacterium
AGGCGATCAAGATCGACCAGTCCTTCGTGCGCGACCTCGTGGGAAGCGCCGACGACCAGGCCATCACCCGCGCCATCATCGCCATGGCCCATCGCCTCGACCTGCTGGTCATCGCGGAGGGGGTGGAAACCGTTGAGCAGTTGCGGTTGATCCGCCGGTTCCGGTGCGACCATGCCCAGGGTTACCTGCTCTCACCCCCCGTTCCCGCGGCCGAGGCGCTCCGCCTGCTCACCTCCGCCCGACCCTACCGCGCGCTGGCGGCCCCACGGTCGCGAACTCGACGGGGCGAAGAGGCCGCCTCCGCATAGCCCGTCACGGCGGCGTGCCGCGCCAACAGCCCGCCCCGAAGGTCGTGACCCATAGGTCGCCGGGATGGGCGGGATCGAAGGCGACGCGTTGGCAGGCCCGGTGCGGCAGGCCGGGCACCTCCTTCCAGGTTTTCCCCGCATCCCGGGTGACCCACAGCCCGTGCGTCATGATGCCCGCGTAGCAGGTGTCCGGGGCGGCGGGATCCAGGGTGACGAAGAACGCGTGGGCATAGGACTCGAGGTCCTGGGGGAGGATCGCCTCGTCCAGCACCTTCTTCCAGGTTCGGCCGCCGTCGCCGGTCCGGTACACCCCGCCCTGGCCCAGCCCGGGGACCGCGGAGGCGCCGAGCCAGAGGACCCGGCTGTCGCGCGGATCCACGGCCACCTCGCCGGGCCAGCGCAGGGCCAGGGGCTGGGTCAGGTCCTCCCAGCTCCGGCCGCCGTCCCGCGTCCGGAACAGGCCACCGGCGACGGGAAACCGTTCGCCCTCCCGGCGGCCGGTGACCGTGCAGAACAGCGTGCCGTCGGGGTGCAGGGCGAGGCCGTAGGCGTGGCGGTTGCCGGGGAAGCCGGGCTGGGTGGCGCACGGCCTCCACGACGTGCCGCCGTCCACGGAGCGGAAGACCCCGGAGCCGAAGGAGGTCGCCCAGAGGCCGCGCTTGCCCCTGGGACTGCGCGGGTCCAGGGCCAGCGCGGTCACGGCGGCATCCGGGAGCCCGGAGCCGGACGACGACCAGGTGGCCCCCCCGTCCCGGGAGACCAGGACGCCGCCGCCGCCCCGGGGCCCCTCAATCTGTGACCAGTGGGGCAGGTCGTGTTGGTCCGCCCACCCGCTCCAGGCGAGCCCGGGAACCTCGGGGTCAAACACCGCGTCATAGCAGGTGTTCCGCCACGGGGAACCCGCGGCGCTCCACCGCCATGAGGCGCCTCCATCCCCACTGCGAACCAGCCCGATGTCCGTCTCGCACAACAGGACGTGGCCGGCCGCATGGGGGTCGAAAACGGCGTGCCACACCGAGGTGACATCCAGCCCGGTCGTGGCCCAGGCCTGGCCGGGCGCCGGCGCCGCGGCGGGGTCGGCGGGACGGGTGTAGGCCTGCGCCCAGGTCGCCCCGCCGTCGCGGGACTGGTACAACTCCCCGTCGTTGGTGAACACCAGGTGGCCCGGGTCGGCGGCGCTCACGGCCAGGCCCCCGTGGGAGCCGTTCCACAGCCCCCAGACTGACTCGACCGGCAGCCAGCCGCGCGCGGTGATGGTGGCGTCCTGGCCGACCGCTTCGCGCGCGCGCGGGTCGCCCAGGACGAGTGGTCGCCAGGTGGCCCCCCCGTCATCCGTGCGGTACACCGTACCGTGGTGCGGCGGCCAGTAGCC
>JAHFSL010000599.1 GCA_023265785.1 Candidatus Coatesiibacteriota bacterium
CCCCCGGGCGGCCGGGCGTCATAGTCCACGGCCACGGTCACTTCCACCGCGGAGCGGGCCAGCATCCCGAGAAACCCGCCCTCCCGGATCTTCCGGGTATTGATGACCGCAGCCGTCGGCCCGAGTTCGCGCTGGATCCGGCTCAGGACCTCCGACAATTCCGGGCCGGTAAATCGCCTAATCTGCATCGGGGAGGTTCACGGTGCCGACCGACTGGATCTCGATCCGCGGGAGCAGCTCGCCGTACGAGAGGATGGTGAGCTGCGGCAGCGCCTTTTCCAGCAGCCGGCGCAGGAAGGGCCGCAGGGCCGGGGAACAGAGCACGATGGGCGACAGCCCCTGGGCGAGGACCTTTTCGATCTCCCGCGACAGCGCGGCAAAAAGCTGCTGGCCGGTCCGGGGATCCAGCGCCAGCTGGACACCCCGGTCGGTGCGCTGCACGGCATCCATGATCCGCTGCTCCAGCCGGGGATCCAGGGTCAGGGCCCGGATCACGCCCTTGGCGTCGGCGTATTGTTTGGTGATCTGGCGTTTCAGGGCCTGCCGGACGGCCTCAATCAGGACCTCGACATCCCGCGAGCCCCGGGCGGTGTCGGCCAACGCCTCCAGGATCGTGACCAGGTCGCGAATCGGGATGCGCTCGCGCAGCAGCCCCTGCAGGACCTTCTGGATCTCCCCCACCCCGAGCAGGTGCGGGACCAGCTCTTCCACCACCGCCGGGTGGTTGGCCTTCACCGTGTCGAGAAGCTTCTGCACCTCCTGGCGGCCGATGAGCTCATCGGCATGCCCGCGGACCACTTCGGACAGGTGGGTCGCGATGACGGAGGCCAGGTCCACCACGGTGTACCCCAGCGACTCCGCCTTCTCCCGCTGCTCCGGCCCGATCCAGTATGCCGCCAACCCGAAGGACGGGTCCTTCGTCGCCTCCCCGTCGAGGAGTTCGGTGACCCGCGCCGCATTGATGGCCAGGTATTTCCCGATGCGCACCTGCCAGCGGGCCACCTCAACCCCCTTGAGGCTGATGGAATAACTGTCGGACCCGAGCGGCAATTGGTCCCGGACCCGGATGGGCGGCACGACCAGGCCCAGTTCGATGGCCGCCGTCCGGCGCAGGGTGGTAATGCGCTCCAGCAGGTCACCGCCGGATTTTTCCTCGACCAGGGGGATCAGGCCATACCCGATGTCCAGTTCGATGGGGTTCACTTCCAGCAGCGGCACCACGTTTTCCGGCTCGCGGGGCTTGGCGGCGGCGGCTGCCGCCGCGGCCGCGGGGGCCGCCAGCGCGATGGCCGCCTGCCCCTGGCGCAGCGACCAGGCCAGCGCCCCCAGCCCCCCGGCGAGGAACATCGCCAGCAGGAAGGGCACCGGTCCGGCCGCGGCGCCAAGCAGGAGCCCGAAGAGGCCCACCACCCCCGCGGCGATCCACAGCGGCCGGTCCTGCCCGAAGATCTGTTTGGCCATGTCCTGGCCCAGGTAATTCTCGCTGGCCGCCCGCGTGACGACGAGCCCCGTGGCCGTCGAGAGGATGATGGCGGGGAGCTGGGTGACCAGCCCCTCCCCGATGGTGAGCAGGGTGTACCGGGCCAGCGCGTCCGTCAGGTTCATCTGCCGCTGCACGACCCCCACGAGGAACCCGACGAGGATGTTCACGATGATAATGATGATCGCCGCGATGGCATCGCCGCGCACAAACTTGCTCGCCCCGTCCATGGCCCCGTAAAAATCGGCCTCGCGCTCGATGTTCTTGCGCCGGGCCCGGGCGTCGTTCTCATTGATCAGGCCGGAGTTGAGGTCCGCGTCAATGGCCATCTGCTTGCCGGGCATGGCATCGAGGGTAAACCGGGCCGCCACCTCCGCCACCCTTTGGGCCCCGCTGGTGATGACCACGAACTGGATGACGATCAGGATGATGAATACCGCGGCCCCGACGAGGTAGTTGCCCCCGACGACGAAGTGGCCGAACGTCTCGATGACGGCCCCCGCCGCCCGCTCCCCCTCATGCCCGTGGATCAGGATCAGCTTGGTGGCCGAGATGTTCAGCGCGAGCCGGAACAGGGTGCCCATGAGCAGCATGGCCGGGAAGACCGCGAATTCCAGCGGGTTCCGGGTATACATCGTGACCAGCAGCACGATGATGGTGAACGTCAGGTTGATGATCAGGAGGAAGTCCTGGAACCACCAGGGGATCGGGACGATGATCATGGCCAGGAGCATCAGGCCCGCCCCGGCGA
>JAHFSL010000600.1 GCA_023265785.1 Candidatus Coatesiibacteriota bacterium
CACAAGATCTTCGATGTCTGGCACCATTACTGCAGCCCGTTCCCGGCCGGTATCGAGATGCTCTACCTGCTCGGGATGCTGGCGCGCGACGATCTCGTGGCCCGGCTCATCAACGCGCTGCTCTGGCTGTTGCTCGTGGGGGGGCTCGGCGCGCTGGCCAGGGAAATAGCCCTCCCCGCCCCCCGCCGGGGATTGGCGGTGGCACTGCTCGTGTCGTGTCCGCTGTACCTGCTCCTGCTGACCCGGTCCTATATTGATCTCGGGCTGGCCGTGTTCGTGACAGTGGCCCTGGCGGAAACCCTGCGGTGGCGGCGGACCGGCTCGGTGCCCGCCCTGCTGGCGGGCGGTGCGTGCGCCGGGTTTGCCATGGGCGCGAAATATACCGGCGTGCTGGTGCTGCCCGCCGTCCTGCTCATGCTCCGGCCGGGCCGCCGGTGGCCGGGGTGGATCGCAGCCGCCGCCCTGCCCCTGGCCCCGTGGCTCCTGCGGAACTGGCTGCTCCGGGCCAACCCGGTCGCGCCACTGCTCGGCGGATTCTTTGGCACCCACGAGTCGCTTCCCGGCGAGATCGTGCCGCTGGCCGGGACCGGCGGCACCCTGGAAGGTCTCCTCCAGCTCCTCCCGGCCCACCTTGTGGCGATGCTCTTTGACCATGGCCGGATTGACGGTCCGGTGGCCCCGGTGATCGTCGGGCTGTTTCCGCTGCTGTGGATGACCCGCTGGTCCACGGAGTCGCCGCAGCGCGCGCTGGTCCGGGGCGTCCTCGGCTGGACCGTCGGCTGGCTGCTGCTCGCGCCGGACATCCGGTTTTTCCTGCCCGTGCTCCCCGCGGTCTGCGTGCTGGCGGCATCCGGTTGGGCGGGGGTGTTCGACACGGCCGGGCCGCTGCTGCGTCGCCTGTTGCAGGGCACGATCGAAGCCGGGATGATCGGCGGTGCCGCCTACGCCATCTATATCCAGTGGGTCTTTTTCGCCCCATTCGGGCTGCCGCTGGGATTCGAGACCCGCGCCGAACGGCTGGCCCTCGGGCTGCAACCCGCGCCGTTCAACTGGTACGCCACGACCTGGATCAATGCGCACGTGCCGATTGGGGACCGGGTGATGTTCCTCTCCGATTTCAGCACCTACTATGTCCGCCGGGAGTGCGTGGCTGACTTCCACTATGGCCGGGGCAAGCTCACTGTGATGCTCGAGGCTTCCGAGACCACGGCCGCCCTGGCCCGGCGGCTGCGCCGATACGGGTTCCGCTGGTTGCTCTCGACCGGAACCGTGGCGACCCAGTTCGGGGATGTTCCGGGTTATTTCGATCTCCCACCGGACCGCTGGCGGGTCTGGAAGGACTTCCTCGCGACCCGGACCGATGTGGCGTGGCAGACCGACCAGTATGTCCTGTTCCGGGTCGGGACCCGGCACCCGCCGCGCACGCTGCCCGACCTGCCAATCTATTCCGCGATCAACCTGCTGGCTGCTGACCAGGCCCTCGACGCCGGCCGCGTGACCGAAGCGGACCGCGTGTACCGGGAACCCCCGCCGTTGCTGGCGGACGTCGGCGGCACCTGGTCGCGGCGCGGGGACGCGGCCATGGTCCGTGGGGATGCGGCGGGCGCACGGGAGGCGTTTTCCCGCGCGCTGGCATTGGGGTCTGACAATCCCCGGGTCCGCGCCGGGCTGGGACAATCGCTCATGCGCCTCCAGCGTCCCCGCGAGGCGCTGCCGCACAACGCCGCCGCGTGGGCGCAGAACCCGCTCTCGGCTAACGCCGCCGCCGCGCTGGCCTGGAATGAATCAGCGGTCGGCCAGCCGGACCGGGCCCGGGAGCATATCCGGATCGCCCGGCGCCTCCGGCCCGACGTGGACGACTACCGGCGGCTGGCCCATGAGCTGGGGGCGGAACCCTAGTCCACGGCAGACTCCACCCGACCGCGCGGTCAGGGGAATATTCTGGAACTGGCTGATCCCGGCTTTTTATAATCCTGCGGCCACGGGGCGAGGGGAACGCATCATTCAATCTGCCGCATCAGATACGGCAGCGAGTGATACGCGGAATCAAGCGCGGCGAGGCGGGTGACGAGCGGCCGCGCCTCACGCAACCGGTGCAAGTGCACGAGGAACATCGCGAGATTGGAGAGCGGCATGGGATTATTGGGGTCCAGCCGGACCGCGTCGCGGTACGCCGTCAGGACCCGTTCCGGGTCGGCATTCGCCAGCCGTAGCGCGTTGCCGAGGTTGT
>JAHFSL010000601.1 GCA_023265785.1 Candidatus Coatesiibacteriota bacterium
GCGTCGCCGTGAACCGGCGCAGGAGCTTCAACTGGGTCTCGGTCAGCGCGGTCCCGAGGACGGCGACCGCCTCCTCAAAGCCCGCGGCGTGGAGCGCGACCGCGTCAAAATATCCCTCCACGAGGACCGCCCGGCCCGCCTTCCGGATGGGCTCCTTGGCGGCGTGGAGCAGGTAGAGGGAATTCGATTTCTTGTAGACCGGTGTCTCGGCCGTGTTGAGGTACTTGGGCTCCTGCCCCTCCAGCATGGCGCGGCCGCCGAACCCGATCACCCGGCCGGTTTCGTCCATGATGGGGAACACGATCCGGCCCCGCATCCGGTCAAACGGCCCGTCCCGACCCGCGGACGCCAGGCCCGCCCGGGCGAGCAGGTCCGGGTGAAGGCGGGCGGCGAAGATTTCCCTCCCGGTGGCGAAGCCGATGCGGAACCGGTCCACGGTGGCCGGATCCACATGCCGTTCAGCCAGGTAGGCGCGCATCCGGGAGGCTTCGGGCGCGGTCTTCAGCGCGCGGTGGTACAGGGTCGCGGCGGTCTCCAGCGCCGGGTACAGCCGCCGGCGCTCCAGTTCTTCCGGGGAATTGGCCTGCGGCAGGGGGATCCCCGCCCGTTCACCGAGCCGGCGGACCGCCTCGGGAAACGGGATATTCTCGATACGGGCCAGGAATCCGAAGACGTTGCCGGCCGCGCCGCACCCAAAACACTTGAAGATTTGCTGGGCGGTATTGACGTTCAATGACGGGGTTTTTTCCTGGTGGAACGGGCAGAGCCCCTTGAGGCTGGTGGCCCCCGCCTTGCGGAGGGTCACATGCGCCCCGATGACCTCGGCGATGTCCGTGGCCGAGCGGATCCGGTCGAGCGTGGGCTGGTCAATCATCGGCGGCGTCCTCCGGCGGGTATTGCATCACGATTCCCCCCGGGAGGGAAGGGGGCCGGGTTCAGCCGGGCGTCAACCCCTTTTTCACGGCCTGCGATGCCTTCGCCCCGTCCGCCTTTCCCGCAATCCGGGGCATCAGCAGCTTCATGACCTTGCCCATGTCGGCCGGTCCCTTCGCCCCGGCTTCCTGGATGGCGGCGGCCACCAGGAGGGCCAGTTCGGCGTCGGACATCTGGGCGGGGAGGTAGGCCGAGAGCAGCGCCGCCTCGGCCTCCTCCTGTTGTTGCAGGTCGGCACGGCCGGCTTTCAGCGCTCCCTCGATGGCTTCCCGGCGCATCTTGAGCGCCTTCTGGACCTGGCCCAGCCGATCCTCCTCGGTCAGGGGGGACCGCTTCTCAATTTCCGCGTTTTTGAAGGCGGAGATCAGCATCCGCAGGGTGTTGGCCCGGCCAAGATCCTTGGCCCGCAGGGCCTCCCCCAGGTCGGCGCGGATCCGGTCGGCGAGGCTCAATACTTCTCGCTTTCGCGTTTCTGGCGACGGCGTTCCTTGCGGATCGCGGCCAGGACTTTCTTCTTCCGGCGCACACTGGGCGCCTCAAAATACTCCCGCTTGCGCATCTCCTGCAGGAGCCCGGCGTCCTGCACCTTTTTCTTGAACCGGCGCAATGCGGTCTCGAAGGAGTCAAAATCCTTCACAACAACTTCAGCCACTCGAAATCACCTCCACCATGTTGGGGTTGAATGGGAGGGCGCTTTGGGCACCCGTCCTGACCTGACATCGCATTCCGGGGACGACCGGTCGCCGTTCGCCGGAGTCGAACTGACAACAGATTGTAGCAGAACGGGCCGGAGGGCCGGGAGGCCGTGTATCAATATGTATAATAACGCCCGATCCATATTTCCCGAGCGAGGAGGTCCGTATGAGCCTGTCAGCACGCGCGGCCGAGCTGCGCCCGTCGGCCACGCTCGCCATTTCCGCCAGGGCGAATGCCATGAAGGCGCAGGGCCTTGACGTCCTGTCCCTGTCCGCCGGCGAGCCCGATTTCGATACACCCCAGCACATCAAGGCCGCGGCCGCCGCCGCCATGCAGGCCGGATTTACTAAATACACCCCGGCCGCGGGGATCGTCGAGCTCAAGACCGCCGTGGCCCAGCACGCCCGGAAGACGCAGGGACTGGAATACGAACCCAAGCAGGTTGTCATTTCGGTGGGCGCGAAGCACGCCATAGCGAATGCCCTGTTTGCGCTGGTCAACGACGGGGACGAGGTCCTGATCCCCGCACCGTTCTGGGTGTCGTACCCGGCCATGGCCAGGCTCTACGGCGGCGTACCCCGGATCATCTATACCGATGGG
>JAHFSL010000602.1 GCA_023265785.1 Candidatus Coatesiibacteriota bacterium
CGCGCGCATTCCGGGCGGCGGCCCCCGCGCTGGCCGCCCTGACGATGGCCGTCCACCTGCCCTGGCTGTCCGTGCCCCTCAACCGCGACGAGGGCGCCTACGCCTTCATGGCGCGGGCGGCCCTGCACGGGGAACTTCCGTACCGCGATCAGGTCGAGTTCAAGCCCCCCGTCCTGTACGCCCTCTACCTGCCGCTCGCGACCCTCACCGGGAGCCACCCGATCCGGTTCAGGGCCCTCGCGCTGGCCTACCGGGTCGCGGGCACGATCCTCCTCTGGCGACTCGGGATGGCGATGCTGGGCCCACGGCCGGCGCTGGCCGCCGGTGTGGCCTTCGCGCTGGGCGGCGCCAACCCCGCCGTGTCCGGCTGGCTCGTCAGCGCCGAGATGCTCATGCAGGTGGCGGCCATCATGGCGGCGTGGTGGTGGTGGCGTACGCTGGCCGGGGCCCCGCGCCGCACGGCCGTGCTGGCCGGCGGCTGGCTGGGCGCGGCCATCCTCATCAAGCAACAGGCCGCCACCCAGGCCGCACTCGTCCTGCTGGGAACCCGCCGGACGCCCCGCATCCTCTTCCTGGGGAGTACGGCGGCCGCGCTGGCGGTCGCGGCCCTGGGGCTCGCCGCGGCCGGCCTCCTGCCCGATGCGCTGGCGGCGTTCGGCTGGGCCGCCGGACACCTCGTTGCCGGCGTACCGGTTGGGACCAGCCTGCGCCAGTTTGCCGGCATGGTGATTGCCGCCGCGCCCACCCAGGGCCTCCTGTGGTGCCTCGCCGCCGCCGGGCTGGCGCGGGGAGGCGGCTCGCCACGCACCATGTCGTTCCTCCGGCTGTGGCTTGCCGCCGCTGTCGCCGCCCTCCTGATCGGCCGGCGACCGTACGCCCACCATCTCCAGCAGGTGCTCGCGCCGCTCGCCCTGGCCGCCGGACTGGGAGCAGTCCGGGTGGTGGATGCGCGGCGCCCGGCCCGGTGGACGGGCGGCATACGGCTCGCCCTGGCCGGCTGGGCCGTCGCCATCGTCGTGTACCTCCTGCCGCTGGTGACCGCGGGCCGGGCCGACCAGGCCCGCTGGCTCTACCCCGACAATCCCTTCCTGGCCTCCGAATCGGTGGCCGACTGGGTGCGCACCCACACCCCCGCGGACGGTGCCGTGTTCATCGCCGGCTCCGAACCACAAATCGCCTGGCTCGCGGACCGGCGGCTCGCCGGCCGCTACCCGTTGATGTATCACCTGGCCGCCGACCGGCCCGGTATCTTGGAAGAGCAGGATGCCTGGCTGGCCGACGCGCTGGCCGCGCACCCCTCCGCCGCGATTCTGTGCGACCACCCCCAGTCCTGGTGGGACCCATCGGGCTCCGCCGCCGCCATCGGCCGCCTGCAGGCCCGCGCCCGCGCGGTGCTGGGCGGCCCCCGCTGGCGGCTGGCGGGGAGGATTCCCCCCTTCCGCCTCTACCTGCCGCGCTGAATTAGTGGGCGGCGGCGGCCACGGGGCCCGCCGGAAACTTCCCCACGGAACATGTGCCCGCGAGGTGCTCCAGGAACTCGGCGCGGAACTTCCTGACGAAGGCGGAGAGCGGCATGGCCGCGCCATCGGCGAAGACGCAGATGGTCTTGCCGGTCATGTTCTCGCAGATGGAGAGGATCGTCTCCAGGTCCGAGGCCTTCCCCTTCCCCACCTCAAGATTGCGCATGAGTTTCGCGATCCAGTCGCACCCCTCGCGACACGGCGTGCACTGGCCGCAGGACTCATGGGCATAAAAGTCGGCGGTGTTGCGGGCGATGCGGACCATGCAGGTCGTGTCGTCCATCACCATCACCCCGCCACTGCCCAGCATGGACCCCAGCCCCTGCAGGGATTCGGCGTCCATTTTGACGTCAATCTGGTCGGCGGTCAGGACGGCCGAGGAGGAGCCGCCGGGGATGACAGCCTTGAGCGCCCGGTCGCCCCGCATGCCGCCGCAGTGGTCATCAATCATGGACCGCAGGGTCGTGCCCATCGGCACCTCAATCACGCCGGGCTTCTTCACATGGCCCGAGATGCAGTACAGGGCCACCCCGCCATTCTTAGGGCTCCCCATCGCCGCAAAGGCCTCACCGCCGACCCTCAAGATATATGGAAGGTAGGCCAGCGTCTCGACATTGTTGACGATGGTGGGGCAGTTGTAGAGCCCGGAAATCGCGGGAAACGGGGGCTTGAGCTTCGGGTGACCCTTCTTGCCCTCGATG
>JAHFSL010000143.1 GCA_023265785.1 Candidatus Coatesiibacteriota bacterium
CTCCCGCTCTTCGGCATCGGTTGGCTGACCGGCCTGCCGCTGGGACTCACCGTCACCGACATCTACCTGCACGACACCTACTACGTGATCGGCCATTTCCACTATGTCGTGGTGACCGGCAGTCTCCTCGCCCTCATGGGGGGGCTGTACCACTGGTTCCCCAAGATGTTCGGCCGGCGGATGAGCCTCGGGCTGGGCCAGGTCCACTTCTGGGGCACGGCCATCTGCATGAATGGCGTCTTCTTCCCGATGCTGATCCAGGGCCTGGCCGGCGTCCAGCGCCGGCTGTATGACCCCACGGCCCAGACCCACAACCTCTCCACGCAGTACCTCAACCCCGTGATGACCTACTTCGTGTACGGCCTCCTGCTGTTCCAGCTGCCCTTCATCTATAACGTGATCCACAGCATCTTTTTCGGCGAGCGCGTGACGGACGAGAATCCGTGGCGCGCCACCACCCTGGAATGGGCGACCCCCACCCCGCCGCCCCACGGCAACTTCGCAAAGACCCCAACGGTCTGGCGGGGCCCGTACGAATACAGCGTCCCGGGCATGGACCGCGACTACCTGCCCCAGCACGAGCCCGAGAAGGGAGGACGTCGCTGATGGCCGGTCACGCGGGGACGACGACGATGCCGGAAGGGCTCACCCACGCCAAGCTGGGCATGTGGCTCTTTCTCGCCTCGGAAGTCATGCTGTTTTCAACGCTCTTCACCTCCTACGTCATCTTCCGGACCACCGCCCCCGCGTGGCCGCACGGCTGGCAGATTCTCAATATTCCGTTGGGCACGCTCAACACGGCCGTCCTGATCACCTCGTCGGTCACCATGGTCATGTCCTATGCCAAGGCGCTCGAACGGGACCGCAAGGGATTCAATTTCTACCTTGGACTGACGATCGCCTGCGCCTTCGGCTTCCTGATCATCAAGTCCCTCGAGTGGGGCCCCAAGTTCATGCACGGCCTCTCGCCGTCCACCAACATGTTCTACGGCGTCTACTTCACCCTCACGGGACTGCACGGCATCCATGTCATCGGCGGCATCATCGCAAACTCGTACCTGCTGTGGTCCGCCAACCGGGATTTTGACGAGGACTTCTTCGCCGGCCGCATCGAGGCGGCCGGACTCTATTGGCACTTCGTGGACATCGTGTGGATCTTTCTCTTCCCTACGATCTATCTTCTTTAAACCAGGAGGGTTTCAATTCATGAACGGAAGGAGTCGTTTCCAGTGAGTCAGGACGGGCATTCCCCGGTCAAGGTGTACCTGCTGGTGTTCCTGTGGCTGGGTATTTTCACCGCCGTCACGGTCGCGGCTTCCTACCTCCATCTGCCGGCCGCCAAGGCAATCGCGCTGGCCCTGGTGATCGCGACGCTCAAGGCCACCATCGTCGGCCTCTTCTTCATGCACCTGAAAGCCGAGGGCAAGGTGATCCTGGGCTTCCTCGCGCTGACCGCCCTGCTCGGGCTGGGGCTGGTATTTCTGCCCACCCTGGACACGATCGGCCACGAATGGGCCGTGCCCGGCTCCATTCCGGCCGTTCCCGCGGTGCACACCCAGCAACAGCAGGACGACATCAATGCCGGCAAGACTCCAGTGGAGGAAGGCCACGGGGATGCGCCCGCGGGCGGGCACGCGCACGCCAAGTGACGGCGGTGCCGGTATCAGGCCGGCGCCTGCCCGTTCCGGCCGGTGGAGTATGCTGAAGCCATGAGCCTCCGGACCTTCCATCTCTTCTTCATCGTCCTGGCGTTCCTGACGTGCGCCGGACTGTCCGGCTGGGCAGTGTGGCAGTGGGAAGCGGGCGGCCCGTGGCTGGCGGGCCTCTCGGCGGCCGCCGGGTTGGGCCTGATTCCCTACCTGCTCTGGTTCCGCCGGACGTACCGGGCAGGCACCGCCTGATGGGACGCCTGGCCGTGGCGGCGGTGCTCCTGCTTCCACGGGCCGCGCTCGCCTGCCCGATGTGCTTCGGCGGGATCGACAATCCGACCCTGGGGCGGGCCTTCAACATCGGCCTGTTCATGCTGATGGGGAGCACGTTTGGCCTGCTGGTAGCGGGCATCACCTGGCTCGTCCGCATCGAGCGGCGCCGGATGGCTGCCGATGCAATTCATTTCTCCCGCTTGCGCGAGTCGGGAGCGGAATAGCCGCATGCAGTGCCGCGCCGCCCTGGGGGCGGTGTGGCTTGCCTCCGTGGCCGGGAACGGCGGGGCCGGAACCGTTGCCGGTCGGGTGACCCTCACGGGCACCGCGCCGGAGCGGCGTCCCCTGCCGGTCACGGAGAAGGCGTGCCACCCCGGCCCCTTCCTGGATGAGTCCGTCCTCGCGGGGCCGGGCGGAGGCCTGCAGAATGTCTTTGTCCGGCTGGTCTCACCCCTGCCCGCCACCCGACCGCCGGCCGACAAGGCGATTGTCAGGCTCGAACAGCACGGATGCCGGTTTGAGCCGCATGTGTTCGGCATCCGTCCCGGTCAGCCGCTGGAGATCATCAATGCCGACCCCGTCCTCCACAACATCCATGCCCTGGCCAAGCGCGGCCGGGAATTCAATGCCGCCATGCCGCCGCGCACCGCCCCCTGGGCGATCCAACGGACCTTCACCGCCGCCGAGACCATGGTGCAGATCCGCTGCGATGTCCACGGGTGGATGTCGGCCTGGGCCGGGGTCGTGGACCATCCCTGGTTTGCCGTGAGCGGACCGGACGGACGGTTCACGATTCCCGGTGTCCCGCCGGGAACCTATGATGTCGAAGCCTGGCACGAAGTCTACGGGGTCCAGCGGCTCCGGCTGACGGTGCGTGGGCGCCTGGCGGCCACCGCCGTCTTCGCCTACAATGCCGGCACCCACCGCCCATGAACCGCCGCCGCGTTCAATCCCCCCGGATCGATGCCGTGACGCACCGGCTCGCGCTGGTCACCGCCGCCCTGACGGGCGTCCTCCTGTTCGCCGGCGGGCTGGTCACCAGCACCGGCTCCGGGCTGGCCGTCCCTGATTGGCCTCTCTCATTTGGAACCTTGTTCCCCTCAATGGTCGAAGGCGTGCGGTTTGAACATTCCCACCGGCTGATCGCCGGATTCGTCCTCATCCTGATGGCCGCCCTGACCGTCCGCATCGCGCGCCAGTCCGGTCCCGGTCTGGTTCGCAACCTCGCGTTTCTCGGCATGGGCGCCGTCGTGGCCCAGGCCCTGCTGGGCGGCCTGACCGTCCTGCTCCAACTGCCGCCCGCCGTCTCGGTGGCCCACGCGGTGCTGGCGCAGGGATTCTTCTCGACGGTCTGCACCCTCGCCGCGGCGACCGGACCCGGCTGGAAGCCGCCCCTCCCGGGCGCCCGCGCCCTGCGCCGCGCCGGCCATGCGGCCGCGGGGGCCCTGGGCATCCAGATTCTCCTTGGTGCAGTGATGCGCCACCTGGGGGCGGGGCACGAGTTCCCTGACTGGCCGCTGGCCGGTGGCAGAATCATTCCTGCGTTCTACGGAGACCCGGGCCGCATGGCCAACTTCGCCCATCGTTCCTGGTCGTGGGTCGCCGGAGCGATGGTGCTCTGGGCTGCCCATCGGGCCTGGCACGGCAGTCATGGCCATACCCTCGTGCGCCGCTGGGGCCTCGCGCTCCCCCTCCTCCTGGCCCTGCAATTCACCCTCGGCGCCCAGGCGGTCTGGCTCAACTTGCCCCCCCTCGTGACGGCCCTGCATGTTCCCGTGGGTGGCCTCCTGCTTGCCGGAAGCGTGCTTCTGGCGGTCCGGTCGGGTCTGGAGCGCGTGCTACACTAGCGCCCATGTCCGCCCGCAACAGACGCCGTGCAATATCCACAGGGTTGAAGGCCATGGTTCTGGTAGCCGTCGTCGGAGCGGTACCCCGGCCTGCGGCGGCGATCGGGGATATCCAGGAGGCGATCGACGGCGCGCTGCGCGATCTCCCCAGGTTGTCACAGAAGCTGGACCCCAAGTACCACACGGTGGCGATCTTCCCATTCAAGAGTGACGAATCAATGAAGGGTGCGGGATCCGTCCTGCAGGACAAGATCGTGAAAGTCCTGCTCGACACGGGCCGATTCAAGGTCATCGACCGGGAGGCCCTGGAAGCCCTGCTCAAGGAACAGGCCCTGTCCCTGACCGGCATCGTGGAGGAACGCGCCGACATGGTCAGGGTCGGCAAGGTGGCGGGCGCCGATGTGTTCATGTACGGTAGCGCAAGCGTCTCCGGACAGACCCTCACCCTGACGCTCAAAATGGTCGAGGTCCAGACCAGTGCCATCGTCTGGCAGGAAGCTCTCCAGGGAGAATCATCGGAGGGAGGTGGACGGGTGGGTCTTGCGGTCGGCTATTTTCTGATTCCAGTCTCCATGCACACGGACTTCAACACCAAGGCGGCCAATTCCCCGACCTTCCGCTTCGAGGGAATGGGAATGAAGGACGCGTATCTCACGGGCGCACCCGAGCCAGCCTTCAAGAAATCGCTTGGCGGCCCCTCGGCCTCGTTGTCGTACCGCCAGCCCTTCCCCTACTCCCGGGCCTGGGGGTTCGGCGTTGACCTCACGGGTGGCCTGGCGTTCGACCCCGGTGAATTCCAGGCCACCGGCCTTGATGCGGCCAATGGCAACCAGGAAGTCACCGTCATCGCCTCCGTGGCGAGCGTGAGATACATCGCGCTCGGCGGCATCATCTTTTACCGCACGCGTGAGCTGACGGGTGGCCATGTGGACCGGATCAATCCCTACATCGGTTTTTCGGCCGGGATGGTCCAGGTCGGCGTGGATCGTGCGAAGTTCTCCTACGCGACAGGCGGCGGGGGTAATATCACCACTCCGAACACCAAGGGGCTCGGAATGTTCGCGGCCCGCCTGGGCACGGAGGTCCTCTTCACACGCCACCTTTCACTTGAGGTGGAGGCGGCCCTGCCGCTTGCAGGCGCAACGCGTCTTTCCGATAATGCAGCCATGGTCATCACCCTCGAAAAGCCCGCAGGCCTCCGCGCGTTCGGACTATTGCGTTACAACTTCTGAAAGTCCAGTCCCGGCGCTGGACCGGACCCGCGGACTACTGGGAACTGACGAAGCCGGGGATCGTGGGCTCGGTCCTGATGACCGTGGCCGCCGGCTGGTGGGCCGTCCGTCCCGGCGGCCTGCCGGTCAGCCGCCTCCTGCTGACCCTCCTCGGCGCGGCGCTCGCCTCCGCGGGCACGGGCGCGCTCAACATGGCCGTCGAGCACACGCGGGACGCCCGCATGCTCCGGACCAGGGGCCGGCCAATCGCGGCGGGGCGGGTCACCCCGTTTAGCGCGCTGGCCTTCGGCGTCACCGCGCTGGCCGCCGGCCTGCTGGTGCTGGCCGGAACCGGCACCGTGGCCGCCGCGACACTCGCCGCGCTCACGGCCGGGCTCTACCTCTTAGTCTATGTCCCCCTCAAGCCGCGCACCGACTGGTGCGTTCTCGTGGGGGCCATTCCCGGCGCCCTGCCGCCCCTGATCGGCTGGGCGGCGGCCGGCGGCGGGTTCGCCCAGGAAGCCGCCATGCTGTTCGGCATCCAGTACTTCTGGCAGGTCCCCCATTTCACCTCCATCGCCTGGATCCATCGCGCCGACTACGCCCGGGTCGGGTGGAAAATGCTCCCGTCACCCGATCCCGACGGGGCCCGTGCGGCCTCCCGGGTCCTGTTCCACGCGGCCTGGATGGCGGGCGCGGGCCTGATGCCGGCCTACCTGGAGGGCATGCCCGGGTTTTACACCGGCTGGTCCATGGCGCTGGGGTTCATCTTCATGCTGGTGGCGGTCCGGTTCTGGATGGACCGGACCGTGGAGACCGCCCGCTGGGTCCTGCGGGGCTCGCTGATCTACCTGCCCGCGATTCTCGCCCTCTTCGCGCTCGCCCGCCGCTAGGGAGCAGGACTCGCCTCCGGCTCGGCGGGGTCCGCCGTGGGATCCTCCTGGGCCTCGTCTCCATCCCCGCCCAGGGCCGCCACAGCGTCAGGTGTCCCGATTTGTTCGAGGAGGTCCGCCGAGGCGGTTGCCCGGTCCAGGTCATCCCCCAGCAGGAGCCGGAGCAGGGCGGGGACCGCCGCGCCGCCGGCCCCGATCAGCCCCTGTGCCGCGGCCCCCTGAACGGACTCGGCAGGGTCGTCCAGGGCGGCGGTCAGGGCCTCCAGCGCCGCCGCAGGCGGCGGGCGCATGCCGCCCAGCGCCCGGACCGTCCAGTACCGCACCGCCTCATCGGGGTCGCGGAGCGCCTCCAGCAGGGGCGGGACGGCGGGCGCCCCAATGCCCGCGAGCGCGTCCGCCACGCTTACGGGAATCGCCAATTCCTCGGCGCGGACCATCTCCACGAGCCGGGGTGCGGCCGCCGCGGCGGCGGGCCCCAACCGGCCGAGGATCCGGACGGCCTCGTACCGGGCCACATCCGGCCCCCCCGACAGCACGGCCACCAACGGGGCCACGGACGCCGCCCCTCCATGCTCCAGGTCCGCCGCCGCCCGGGCCCGCACCTCGGGCCGGGCATCGCCCAGATCCCGAACGGCGGTCGCCTGCGGGTCGGGCGCCGTTGCCGCCTTGAGGGAGGCACATCCCGCCACGAGAAGGAGGGCGGCCGTCGGCGCGA
>JAHFSL010000144.1 GCA_023265785.1 Candidatus Coatesiibacteriota bacterium
TGCCCTGGGTGACGACGCCCTCACGGACAAGTCCCGCGCCGCCCTGCCCGGGCATGCCCAGGAGGCCGTCGAGTCCTTCGTCGCCGGGGGAGGCGCCTTCCTGCCCCTGCACGGAATCATCTGCAGTTACCCCGGCTGGCGGGGCCTGTACCGGATGATCGGCGCGGAGTGGGTCTGGGGCGTGGCCGGTCACGATCCCCAGGAGACTTTCACGGCCCGGTGGGTGAAGACCCATCCGCTCTGGCAGGGCGCGGAGGCGATCACCCAGTTCGATGAGAAATATCACGCGCTCAAGCCCCACCGGCCCGTGGACCGGTTCCTGGAGGCCGACTGGCAGGGCGAGGCCCAACCGCTGGGATGGACCACCGGATTCGGGCGCGGCCGGGTCGTCTACTATGGCCTCGGCCACACTCCGGCTGCAATAGCCCATCCAGTTCACGCGGCGTTGCTTCGCCGCGGGCTGTCCTGGGCGCTCCAGCGCCCGTGAAGGGGGAGCGTACAATGACTCTCAGTCATGATTTTTCGGGGAGGTGGAGCGGCCCGCGCTGAAGCGGGGTGGAGACGAGCCTCTCCCGCACTTCTGAGCGCCCTCGTACTCCTGTTCGACCCGTCCGTTGCCCTCGGGGATCGCATCGGGTTCGTCTATGTCAACGCTGCGGCGTGTTCTACATTCTTGCTTCGGGCCGGGATCGTTCTTCGGGGAAATGGCCCTCCTCAGCCACGATGTGCGTACGGCGGACGTCGTCTGCGAGGAGGCCGGCACCACCTTCACCCTCACCCAGGAAGCCTTCACCAGGGTCATCATGCACAACCCGAAGATCGCCGACCTGATCCAGCGGGCCGTCTCCGACCGCAAGGCGAAGAACCGGGACCTCGAGAACAAGCGCCGGCTGGGTAAGTGATGGGCTTGATCTCACATTCGTGGGATGATATTCTCGATGCAGAATGATGCATGAGTGATGCATCGAGGAGGGAAGTGATGAAAGCCGTGACGATTCGAAACCTTCCGGCTGACCTGGCCCGCGCAGTTCGCCGGAAGGCGCACATGGAACGGACCAGTCTGAATCACGCTGTCATTTCACTCGCGGCGGCCGGGGCGGCAGCCACTCCCGTGTCAGCCGTCCGCTCACCGTCCACCGATTTCACGCAATTCGCCGGAACATGGAGCCGAGCCCGAGTGGCCCGCTACCGGCGGGTGTTCCGAACCACGAGGAGAATCGACCCGGATCTCTGGCGGTGACCCGCGTTCTTGTTGATTCATCCGCGTATATCGCGTTGCGTTCAGGCCATCACGGGGTCGTTGACGCCTTGAATCGTGCGACGGATGTGACCATGAATCCGGTGGTCGTCGCTGAAATCAGGATGGGCGGGAGGTTGGCGAGGGATACCGGGTCGGCAGAGCGGGAATTCCGGGAGTTCGTCGGAGCGTCACACATGCGAATTCTTCCGATCGATGAGGGGACCGCCGAGTGCTATTGTGCTATTCTTCTTGATCTCAGGCGCAGGGGAAAACCTGTCCCGACCAACGATCTCTGGATTGCCGCGAGCGCTATGCAACACGGTTGTACCGTGGTGACACTTGACCGCCATTTCCGCGGAATGTCCCAGATTATCGTTGAACACATTGGATTGTCTACTTCGAGCGGAGGGGCCAGCGCCAGCGGATGACGGTGTGGATCCTGTCGGCATGGGCGGCGCGGTCGCGCTCGTGCTTGGAGACGCCCTTCGCGGAAAAATAGTACTTGCGGAGCGAGGTCCCCGACTCCGCGCTGAAGTGCCGGCGGACATGGGGGAGCGCCAGGACAAAGACCCGCGCGGACCCGGCGAGCGGCCGGTGAACATCAGACTTGGAGAACTCGCGGACATGGCCCAGGTGGGGGGCCCAGTCCTGCGTGAAGTGGACGGGCAGGCCCTTCCGCTTCAGGACCCCCGTGAACCGGCGGAGCGGCTTGCCGAACGCGGCCTCGACCATGGCCCGGAACTCCGCGATGGCCGGACCCGGCACCTCGCCCAGGTCCACGGGGAACCCCGCGGGACTGCGGACGACGGGGGGGGCGGGACGGGTCCGGCCCGGCCGGGGCGGTTCGGCCGCCTGCATGACCGGGATGGCGTGGCAGTGGTGGGCGCCGAAAACCACGAGGTCGTCAAACCGGCGGGCGGGTGCCGGCTCATCCTCAAGGACAAAGACCGAGGCGCCGCAGTCCGGACAGGGGATCTCCGCATAATATTCAACCGACCCCCGCCGGGGAACGGGGTGGATGCGCGCCGGCCCGGCCATCAAAAAAATGATACCGGGTATGATGGCTCCATGTCCCGGGCGCTCCTTCGTGCGATACTGCCGGTGCTTATGGCCATGGCCGCCCACGCTGACGACCCCCTGGCCGCCCTGTCGCCGCCGCCGCAGGTGGTGGACCGGCTGACGGGTGCGGCGGTCGCGCTGCCCGTGTCGGTGGAGCGGGTTCAGGTGGTCAAGGCAGGTCGTGCCCTGCTGGAGCGGTTCAAGGGGCGCCTTCCCGGTGGCACTCTGCCCGCCGAGGGGTACCTGCTCGAGACGGGGCCGGGCGGCACGGCCGTCGTGGCTGCCGATGAGGCCGGCGAGCGCCATGCCCGCCGGACGCTCGCGCACCTGGGCCCCACGCCGCCCCGGGCGGCCTTCGCGGACTGGCCCGCCTGCGCCTGGCGCGGACTGCATGTGCTGGACAGCGGGCCGGAGAGCCTGCCCCTGCTCAAGCGCCTCGTCCACGAGAAACTGGGTCCCGCCCGGGCCAATGTCTTTGTCTACGAGATTGATTACAATTTCAAATTTTCCTCGCACCCGGAAATCAAGGGCGCGTGGACCCGTTCCCAGGTGGGCGAACTGGTCGCGGCCTGTCGGGCGGAGGGAATTCGGCTGATTCCCGAGATCAACTGCCTCGGCCATCAGTCGTGGAAGACGCCGCCGGGACCCCTGCTGGTCGCGCACCCCGAATTCGAGGAGCCGCCGGACGCGAAGGTCGAACAGGCCGACCCGACCAAGGAGGCGTTTTATTGCCGGTCGTGGTGCCCGTCCAACCCCAAAGTCCACCCGTTCGTCTGCGACCTCATTGATGAACTGCTGGACGCGTTCCAGGCGGACGCCTTTCATGCGGGCATGGATGAGGTCTTCGTCATCGCCAGCACCAAGTGCCCGTTCTGCAACGGGCTCAACCCGGCCGATGCCTACATGCACGCGGTCAACGACCTGCACGACCATCTGGCCAAACGGGGTGCCACGATGCTGATGTGGGGTGACCGCCTGCTGGACGGCAAGGCGACCGGGTACGGCGAGTGGGAGGGGGCGACCAACGGGACGGACCATGCGCTCCTGCGCATCCCGAAGGACATCATCGTCTGCGACTGGCACTACGAGCCGATGGCAACGTACCCTTCCCTGACCATCTTCCCCGAGGCAGGATTCCGGGTGTGGCCCTCCGTGTGGAAGGATCCCGAGGGCGCGAGGAAGTTCATGGAGGCCGCACGGGCCCGGAAGGATCCCCGGGTGCTGGGGGCGCTGGCCACCACCTGGATCAATGGCGGTCGGATGGCGGCCAGGCTCCTCGGTGAGCCTGCCGTTGACGCGGACCGGGGCGACGGGGAAATGAAGATCGCCGTGCATGCCCTCCAGGTCCTGGCCGACGCCTGGCACCCCAGCGCCCGCTGAAGCCCGGGATGGCCGAACCGAGCGGCCTGGCCGTCACCCCCAACCGTCGCGCCCATCCCCGGTACGCCCTGCGCGCCACCGGCTCGGCGTGGTGCCTGACGCGGGCGGCGGGACCCTACGACGTCGCCGCCACCGACATCAGCCTGGGTGGCATGATGCTACACACGAATGCGCCCGACATTGACCGGGTGGAGCCGGGAGACGAGCTCCTGCTCGGGTTTCCGGAGCCGGGTGCCAAGACCCGGCTGTCGCTCAAGGGGCGGCTGGTGTGGAAGGCGCGGGGACTGATGTCCCTCGTCGGTTCCTGGTCGTTTGGCATCCAGTTCCGCGGTGTCGCCGAGGAGGAGATTCGCAAGTTGCTCGGCCCGGCCGAACGGGGGGAACCGCTTCCCGAATCCTGACATCGCGGGTACGGGATTGCTTCTCCCGTCTTCCCCGCGTACAATCGCGCTCGTCATGGCTTCCGCGGCGGACCCGGCCCGGCCCCAGCTCCGGTGGGCGGCCCTCTATCGTGAGGCCGACCTGTACAAGGCCGCCCTGCGCGTTTACACCAAGCCGCTCTTCGCGTGGCGCAAGGCGCTGGCGGCCTCGGCGGACGGACGGACGCTCTACGACTTCGCGCGCCATGGCCTGGCCAACCTGGACCGGATCCATGCCGCGCTCTCCCGCGGACAGTACGAGTTCCGGCCCGGGCTGGCCCTGCGGTTCAACTTCAACGGCCGCGCGCGCACCCTCTATGTCTACCCCTGGGAGGAACGGGTGGTGGACCTCGTCCTCTATCGGGCCCTCGTCCGGCGCCTGCACGGCTGGCTGTCGCCCCATGCCTGGGCCTACCGCGCGGCCGGGTTCGGCGTGGACCGTTGCCAGCGGGCCATTCGCCGGGCCCTCGCCCCGGGGGACGGACCCCGGTTCATCGTCAAGCGTGACATTGCCGAGTATTTTGCCTCGGTGGACCACGACATCCTGCTGGGGCAATTGGCGGGCCTCATGGAGCCGGGCGACCCGCTGTTCCGGCTCCTGGAACCCCGCGTCCGGTTCCGGTACCTCGATGCGGGGGAGGAGCGCACCGCCGCGCGCGGGATTCCATTCGGCACCGCGATCGCGTGCGCGTTCGCCAATATCCACCTGACGGCCATGGATCGCGCCGTGGCCGCGGTTCCGGGAATTTCCTACTTCCGGTATGCCGACGATCTGCTGGTCGTGGCGCGCGGGCCGCGGGCCGCCAGCGACGCGGCGGATGAACTGGACCGCGGAATGGCGGCGCTGAACCTCAAGGACAAGCCCAGTCACCGGCTGGACCTGAACCTGGCGACCCCCGGGGAGGGCGCGGCGGTCGAACCGGGATTCTCTCCGGCGGGGAAATTCCGGCATCTCGGGCTCGAATTCCGCGCCGACGGGTCGGTGGGACTGTCGCGGGACAAGTTCCGGAAACTCTGCAACCTGTTCCGGTACGCCTTCCGGCGCAAAGCCGGGCGCATCGCCCGGCTCAAGGGGCCGGAGGCGCGCGCCGCGATCGCCATCGGGGTGGCGCGCACCGTGCTGGAGGGGGCCATCCGGAACGTGGCCATCATTGACTACTACCTCAAGCATGTGACGGACGAGGCCCAGATCCGACTCCTGGACCGGTGGCTGGCCGAGGAGGTCCTGGCGCTGGCGACCGGCGGGGGCCATCGGAAGGGGAGTTTCCGGGTCCTGCCGTATGCGCGTCTGCGGGCGCTGGGCCTGCCGTCGCTGGTGCATCGGCGGCGGCTGATCGTGCATGGCCACCTGGCGTCGCCGTTCTTCGTCTGGAAGGCGGCCCAGGCTGAACGGAGTGCCGGCCTTGCGGCCGGCCGGATGGGGGGGACGGCTGCCAGGCCGGCGCACAGCGCGCCGGCCTTTTCCCGAAGCCCGGATGCTGCGGCGAGTACCAAGCCCGAGGGAGAGGGTGCCGCCAGTTCACGGGTGTCATGGAAGACCGTATCGGCTGCGCCGATACGGTCGTTTGCCAAGCCGTTCTCCTCAACCGTCGGAGACTCCGTCGCATGAGCACCGTGGAATGCCCGAACTGCGGGAACCCCGGGGCGACCAAGGTCCTCTGGAAAGTGAAGTGTCCGAATCCCGCCTGCCCGTATTTTGACGCATCGGTGACCGGCCGCGGAACCCACGCCCTGCCCGCGGACACCGTGGAACTGAAGCCGATGGGCGGGGCTCCGGCCGGGGACACGCCCCCGGGACGCCCGTTGGAGGCCCCTCCGTCGCCCGGCCCTGCGGGCGTTTCGCGCGGGACGATCCTGTTCGTCATCCTGGCCGTGCTCGTCGTGTATGTCGTCAACAGCCGGCATATGGTCACCGCGCTCATCCGGTCATTCTTCGTGATGTGGGTGGCGCGGGCCGTCCTGAAGCCGCGGACTGCGCCGCCCGCGTCCCGGCACCGGGATCCCCGGACATCCCAGCCGCACCGGACCCCCGCCCCGCGGGTCGAGCGGCCGCCGGACCCCCCCTTTGACGCTTCCGGCGATCGCCACCTCGAAGTCCGGTTCCGTAACTTCCGGAAGGAGGAAAAGGTGTTCACGGCGGACCGGGCCGGCGCGCGCTGGAAGCGCAATCACCTGCTGGTCCGGGTGGCGCCCAAGGGCATCCGCATCGCCCTGAACCGTGACCGAATCGAAAATCTCCCCGAGGTGCAGGCCGCCGTTCGTTAGGACTTAGTGGGGTGCGGCGTGCTCCGTCCCGCAGGGGCCGCCGCCCGCCGTCTTGCCCTTGCTGACCACTTCGCCCCGGCGGTTCAGCAGGGGGTGATAGTGCTCCGAGATGGCCAGCGAGGAGACGCCCGTGTAGTGGTTGATGAACGACCGCCGAAACCGGTCCTTCGAGTTGTTCGGGCCCGAGCCGTGCACGACACTGCCG
>JAHFSL010000603.1 GCA_023265785.1 Candidatus Coatesiibacteriota bacterium
CAGGGCAACATGATCGCGATGTATAACGGCTGCGTTTGCAACCAGAAATTCTTCACCGCGCCGTTCCTCGCGGTCGGCGTCCACTACCTGATCATCGCGCCACCCGTGGTCTTCATCGGCCAGTCGTTCTGGATTACGATTGAGGTCCAGGACACCGCCGGGGGCACGAAAACCGACTACTGCGGCATCACGGGATTCACCTCCACCGACCCTTCCGCCCTGATGTCGGGCCTGGGTATGGACTCGTATTCGTACACCTGGGATTCGAATGACCCGGGAGCGACCTGCAAGGGCGCCGGGTGCGTGGGGGGGTGCGACAACGGGGTCAAGATCTTCCTCAATGTGGTCATGACCCAGCTGGGCCTGCAATCCATCGTCGCCCAGGACACCGCGGACGGGTCCATCACCGGGCTCACGGCGGTCATGGTGGTGGGCGCGGATGTGAAGCTGTCCAAGGAGCCGAGGCTCAGTATCGCCGCCTCCGGTGATACGGTCCAATTCAAGATCTGCTGGAGCAACTATTCCTCGGCCTCGGCGTTCACTTTCGTGGTTACGGATGCGATACCCCAGGGAACGGTGTTCGTGCCCGAGGCCGGAACGGCCAACCTCTCCTGCGGCAATACCAACGGCCTGAACCCCGTGGTGGGATATTCCACCTCCACCTCCGCGACCACCCCCGGCCCGGCTTCATTCGTCACGGGGATCCCGATCGGGACGACCCGCTGGCTCCGCTGGACCGTGCCCTGGGCCGGGGTCTACACCACCGGGTGCCTTTGCTTCCGGGTGGCGGTGCAGTAACGGGCCAACGTGCCCCGGTTTAGCCGGTCAGGATCCGGTCTATCCGCCCCAGTTCATCCGCCGAGAAGTCCGCATGGTCCAGCGCCTTGGCATTTTCGATCACCTGTTCGGGCCGGCTGGCACCGATCAGGGCCGAGGTCACCCCCCCTTTGCGCACGGTCCATGCCAGCGCCATTTGCGCCAGCGACTGTCCCCGGCCCCGGGCGAAATCATTGAGCGCCTTGATGGTGCGCATCTTCTTTTCCTTGATGTCGTCCCGGCCGAGGAACCCGGATTTCGACGCCGCCCGGGAGTCGTTGGGGATGCCCTTGAGGTACTTGTCCGTCAATAGTCCCTGTGCCAGAGGGCAAAACGCGATCGTCCCCATCCCCCGGCGGTTTGTCACCGGCAGCAGGTCGCTCTCGATGTGGCGACCCAGCATGTTGTAGTACGGCTGGTGGATGAACGGTGTGATGAAACCCTCGCGCTCACAGACCGCCAGGGCCCGGTCGGTTTCGTCACCCGAGTAACTGCTGATCCCGACATAGAGCGCCTTGCCGGACCGGACGATGGAGTCGAGCGCGCCCATGGTCTCCTCAATCGGCGTGTCCGGATCGGGACGGTGGTGGTAAAAGATGTCCACATATTCAAGGCCGAGGCGTTTCAACGACTGGTCGAGGCTGGCGATGAGATATTTCCGTGATCCGAAGTCCCCGTACGGGCCGGGCCACATGCCCCACCCCGCCTTGGTGGAGATGACAAGTTCGTCGCGGTGGTGACGGAAGTCCGAGGCCAGGATCTTCCCGACGCGTGATTCGGCGGACCCGGCGGGGGGACCATAGTTATTGGCGAGATCGAAGTGGGTGATGCCGTGATTGAACGCGGCGACCAGCATCGCGCGACAGTTGTCGTGGAACGCCTTCTCGGCGCGGATGAGTGCCGCGCCCGTCCCGGCCCCGCCGAAGTTGTGCCAGCAGCCCAGGCTGATGGCCGGGAGCTTCAGCCCGCTCCGTCCGCACGGGCGGAACCAGCCTTTTGCGACGCGCTCATAGCGATCTTCCCTGAATCCCTTCGACGGCCTGTTCTTGTTTGTCATGCTGCCAGTATATTAGAATGATCCCCGTCGCGGGAGTAACTCAGTGGTAGAGTGCAACCTTGCCAAGGAAGCAACCGCGAGTGTGAATCAAATTCATCGTTGAACTGATGCTTAACCGGGAAAGGTTGCGCAAGCCCGCGTGAGAAAACGATTTACTCACGCGGGTTTTGCATTTTCAGTCGCCCGCCACAGAGTGCATCATTCTGAAACATTGGTCCCTCCGGGTCGGTCCAGGGGCGTCTGGGTGCCTCTCGGACAATCTTGATGGGTCAGTTGATGGGTCAGTAAAAATTCCGGGGCGAGTATAGGTTCCGGGCTGCCGCGAAAACCCTGGCTAA
>JAHFSL010000145.1 GCA_023265785.1 Candidatus Coatesiibacteriota bacterium
GGAAGGTCATCACCGACTTTCCGGCGACGCCCTCATGGCGGCCGGGCGTCATGACGGTGGTCCGTGGTGCCGATGCCGGGGGCAAGCCGGTGTGGGAGGAGACCTTCCGGAATAATATGGTTCTTCACCTGGCCACCGAGGAATTCGTCCCGGAGAAACGGCTCGTACGACGCATCTTCGGTGAGGGGCTCCCGTTCTCCGGCCGGTGGATCTTTGAACTCACCCCGGAGGGTGGCGGGACCCGGATCGTCCTGACCGAGGAGGGCGTGGTACCCAATCCGTTCTTCCGGTTCGTCTCCAAGGTGATCATGGGCCACGACCGGCACCTGGACAAGTATCTCGTGGACCTTGGAAACAAATTCGGGGAGAAGGTCTTCCCCTCCTCCCCGAAGTAAGTCTTTAGCCGCCTACGGCGGCCCGCCGGTTACTTGCCGATCTGGATCAGGGTGGCCGGGTCGGGATCGTGCGTCGCGCAGGCGGCATCCGTCGGGACCCCGGCCGGTGCGGCGCTCTTGGTCACAATGCCCTGCTTCACGAGGTAGGCCTCGACCTCATCGCCCGAGACATCGGCCAAGACCTTGCCGTCAATGGACAGCGTCGGCTGGAGCGGCTGGCCGGAGACTTTGATCATTTCCTCATAATGTTCCCGGACATTGATGATGTCGCGGTCCTCGAATGCGAGGTTGTACTTCTTGAACACGGCGCGCACGCCCATGCTCCAGCCGCACGACGGCTTCATCCAGGCAATGATCTTCGGTTGCGCCATGTGAATTTCCTCCCGGTGAGAGTGGCAGTCGCTGACAGGTGTAATTATACGCCCGGTCCGGAAGTTCCCGTCATGTGGCCCGGGCAGGCCGTGACCGGCAGGCGGGGGTACCTGGGGTACGCGGGGTCCGAGCCGGAAAGCCCGCATTGGACGAACACGGCCTCCCGGTTGGAGGTCACCGTTCGGGCGTGGCGGCAGGTCGCGCAGAGCCCCGCCGCCGGGGGCACGGGTCGGGGGGCCGGTTCGGTCAGGTGCCGGTGGCGGGGACGGCGGGAACGACGGAAACGGTGACCCGGCCGCGAGACCGGCCGAACTTCACCTGACCGGCCATCATGGCGAAGAGCGTGTCATCCTTGGCGATGGCGACATTCCGGCCCGGATGCCACTTCGTGCCGCGCTGGCGGGCAATGATGCCGCCCGCGAGGATGGCCTGGCCGCCGAACACCTTGATCCCCAGCCGCTGGCCGGGTGAATTCCGGCCGTTGGAGGAACTGCCTTGCCCTTTATGCCCTGCCATGTCTCCTCCTCAACCCTTGACGATGTCGGTGATCTTCACGAAGGTGAACTCGGACCGGTGACCCACCGTCCGCTGGTAGCCCTTCTTGCGCTTGTACCGGTAGATCCGGATCTTCTTGCCACGGGCGTGACGCACGACCTCGCCGGTCACCTTCGCACCGGCGACATAGGGCTGGCCGACCTTGACCGCCCCGTCAGCCGACAGCAGGAGCACCTTGCCGAACACGACCTCGGCCCCGGGGTCCGAGTGGATCAGGTCGAGCCGGTGGGTCTCACCCGCGGACACCTTGATCTGGGTGCCGCTGGCCACAATGATCGCGTATTCGCCGGTGGTACTCATGGAAGACATCCGTTGTAGCACGGCCGGGGCCGGGGGCTCAAGCCCCCCGGCCCTCCACAACCTAGAGTATGGCCCGGCACTTTTCCGCGAGCAGGTGGGGGTTCATCCCCTCCGACACGCCGTCACACCCCGCGATGATCACATCCAGCCGCCGTTCCAGCGCGGCCAGAAGGGATTTCTTCCGGGCGTTCAGGATGTCGTGTACATACCCGCGGTCCGTCCCATCCACCACCAGCCGAAGCCCCAGGCGCAGAAGTTCCTCGTCAATCCGCTCAGGGTAGGCGTCAAGCCCCACCAGCCCGTGCCAACGGGCAGAACGGGCGAATTCCACCAACAGGGGGATCAACTCCTCGGTCTTGCGAGCCGAGACCGGCAGGCGGGCCATCTCGGCCTCGCATTCAGCGGTCAGTCTCCGACCCTTCTCCACATCCTCCGGCGAGGGGGCAGGCGTCACTGTTCCCGCCACATGCGCCACCAGTTCATTCCAGCCGGCAAATCCATAGTCGAGTGCCAGGGCAAACTGAACCTCGGAGAGCGGAAGTTTGGTGGTGAGAATCACATCTTCGGGCGCTCCCGAAAATTGTGAGAGAACGCGCAACGTCGCACAGCAGGTGGGATCCCGGCGTTGGTGGGTTGCCAACAGATCCTTGGCCTCTTTCTTCAGGTACTCAAGGTTGGGCTTTGACGGAAGTTGTCGCGACATGGGGGACCTCCTCTCGTGTGGTGCCCGGCGCCTGCCCCCTCGGGCTGAAAGAAGGTCGGTTCGGTTGTGTGAGCCGAAGGAGGTGGGTTCAACCCTTTCCGCAGGCGTGGCGGCGCCCTGCCAAGCGCCTTAGCTCCACAATACCCACTCTTCGGCCCGACCGTCAACTCCCATCGGCAGTCTGCGCGGCACTTCCCTCTTGAACGTTCCTAGCACCAGAGCACATGCCGCGTGTTGATGAGACACTTGGTCCTTGTCACACCACGGATTGCTGCGCGCCATCTTCCGGATCCGGAGAAGATTTCCCTTCTCGCTGAATTGCCGATTACTAGGCTTACTTCGAAACCAGCCGAACAGCGGTCTTGCGCGTCAGATGGCGGGCCGATTCTTCGAGCAACAGACCTGCCAGTTGCATGGGCTCAATTGAAACTCCTGGGCGTTCGCGACGAACTCGCCGTGCCAGAGCAGACAGATGCGCAAGAGTCTGCGGAGCAAAAGGAACGAGTCTGCGTTCGGTCCATGACGGCTCCGTCGGCCTTCCCCCGCCTGCCGGACCCTTGAAGCGGACGGCCACCTCGGCCGCTACCCTGGCCGCTCCAAATGCGCCCGCCCCTGCGCCCACTCGGCCGCGTGATTCCGCCCCCAATTTGCGCATGATTCTGTCAACGTTGAATGTCTTTCCCATGTCTTAGTCCCTCCCAAAATCCGTGATTGCCCAGTACGTATTGTCGATCACCAGCCCAATTTCTCCCTGGTGTGTCTCTCGTCCAAGATCCCGGCAGAAATCAACCAACGCCGCCAGATTGCTCTCGCTCGATCCCAGCGCCGTGGTGGTGTAGCAATGGATGACGACGGGATCATCGTAGATGAGAACGCCTCTCCGCTCGATGTCCTTCCAAACTCCCCGTGCCCGCGGAAAGGCAGTCGCTCCTCCAAACAGCTTTCCCAACATCCGAAGTGCTGCCTTCACCCAATGGGCTTGTCTGACCCTCGTATGGCCGTCTCGTTCAACACTGGGAACAAAAAGCACGATCAACATGGCCTTATGCTTGATGGTGGGTGCCGCCTGTCCCTGGCGTTGACGCCCCGCTAGGCCCCGCATACGATCAATATAGATCGAGGGTAGGCGTGTGTCAATGCTCGGAGGAAACCATCAAAGATTCCTATTCCAGCCGGATGTTGGTGATGGAGAGCGTCCCGGTTCCCTTCTGGCCGATCTTGCTCGCGATGAATTGGACTCCGGTCACGGGCTCCAGCGGATCGGCATCGAGCCGGACACCCGTCCGGTCTTTAGTCTTCCAAATCTGATCCCGGAGCGGCAGGGCATGGCTGGACCACCCGCGCCCGGCTCTAACGGGCGGGGCAATGTACTTGCCCGCAAGGAGCCCTTCCAAGTCCACGCCAATCTCGACCTCAAGCGATTCCGGACCGGATTCTGGATCCAGGTGGGTGTCGAAGGTGATCTTACTCGCACCCTCCCAAACGTGCGTTTCGTCCAGCATGAGGTGGAGCCACGGATAGGCGTACGCCTCAAGGTCGTACTTGATCAGGTACACACGACCCGCCATCCGTTCTGGAGCCGGGGCGCCGCGGCCATGCCCGCTCCAGACGTTATCGATGCCCTGCCCCTCAAAATCCTCGATGAGCGCGGGTGCGCGTCGCCGGATCGGCCCCTTCTCCAGTTCAGCAATCCCTGCCATTTTCGCCGCAATGCTGATGGCCCCACGATGATCGCCGTTGGCGATTTCCCACGCGATCCCGGCTGCGTACTCCTCCGCCGCTCGTCGCGACCATCCCTTGAGCCGGTAGAAATCGCCCATCCAAGTCCGCCAAATATCCCGGGAGCGCGGATCCACGATCTCCATGAGGCGCTGGCAGGACTCTATGCCTTCGTCCAACCGACCGAGGGCCAGACAGCCCATCGTGAATCGCGACAGGTGGGCCTGGTCAAGTCGCGGGAGTTCCCCAAGCGTTTCCTTCGACCTGATGCCGGCCCGCGCCAGAGCTGGGGGATGCGCCACCAGGGCCACGCCAGCGCGCCGGGCCAGGAGGGCGCCATCGTGCAACCGCACCGGCAGCGTGGATTCCGCTCCCTCCTGTTCGATGGTTGCACTGCACTTGATGTACCCCCGCTCGTCCTCCGGGGCGATCTCCACCCGCTTCAGGTTGCCCTTGAGCATGCCCAACACCCGCTGGACCAGTGAGGGGACCGCCGAATCACCACCCCCCCGCAGTTGATCCTTGACGGACTCCGCCATCGTGGGTCGAAGCCCCACGGGCAGGTGCCAGTCTTCGCTGTCATCCACCAGGATGAGGTAGGCCCCCCACGGATTGCTCTTCAGTTCCTTGATATGCATGGTCACCGGCTCGGTCATGAAGGTCCTCCTTGTTTCCGCTCACCCAGATCCCGCCACTCCGTCATGAATTCCGTCAGTCGGCGTTGAAGGCGTTTGCGCATGTTGTAGACCTCCGTGACGTCCATACCCAGAGATGCCGCGAGCATGGCCGGTTTTGCCGTGCCGTCGAGCATGAGTCCGACGGCCGCGGCCAGCGGGGGATCGTCCACCAGAAAGGCGAGAAATGCGGTCCGAAACTTTTCCGCCTCGGACTCCGCTTCACGGTTGATCAGCGCCTCCAGCGGACCGGGAGCCGGTGCTGCGATCAGCGAGTCAATCCCGGGCGCCGGCCCCCCGTCGGCTGGATCGGGCGCGAGCCTCGACTCCCGCACGATCCGTCGATTCTCCGCCCCCACGGCCAGGTGATTGAGTTCGCTGTCACAGATGCTTCGCAGATACCGTTCCAGATCCGGCTCCCGCGCGGGGTCCCAGCCGCGTGATCCATCGAGCACCTTGGCGATGGCCCCGTAGACGATGTCCTCGGCCTCCCGGCCCTGTGGCATCTCCCCGCCCCGCCGGCCGGCCCAGACGAGCCGACGGGCCTGGGCGCGAACGTAGACCAGCAGGCGCGGCACGGACTCCGTCCACGGGTATGCCTGGAGTTGCGCCCGGATGGAATCGGACAGGTCGGTCAAGGTGAGGTCCTGTCACTTGATGCCGGGGCTTTCCCGGAATTCGCCGTCAGCGGCGGGACAGCCGGGCTTCGGCCAGCGCCAGGTTGCGGCGGGCGGAGTCGAATCCGGGGTCCAGGACCAGCGCCAGCCCGAACTCCCGGGCCGCCTCGGGCATGCGGCCCTGGTTGGCCGCGGCGATGCCCAGCGAGTCATGCAGTTTGGCCGAGTCGCGACCGCGCCGACCGGCCTCGCGCAGGACGCGCTCGGCGTCCCGCCACCTGCCCAGCCGGAGGAGCACCGCGCCATGGCGCTCCCACGCCAGAGGAGACCCGGTGGCCGCCGCGACCCGGGCGTAGCCTTCCCCCGCCCGGGCCACGCCCGCCAGGTCGTTCGCCCGCTCCGCCGCGGTCACCATCGCCTCGGGGGCGGCCAGCCACTGCTCGTCCAGCCCGGGCCAGGCCGCCGGCCGGGTCCCGCCCGCCACGGCCAACCGCTCGAGCCGGTAGAGCAGGTAGATGGAGCCCTGGGCCGACTCGAGCCGGGCATGGGTCGTCCACCACTCCCGCCAGCGGGCCGCCGACGGGTCATCAAAGGCGAACATCGCGTAACTCGTCTGCATGATGAGCTGGTTCTCCTGGTCGCACAGCACGCGGGTGATGCCGAGTTCGCGGAACCGCTTGCCGATCTCCCCCGGGGTCCGCGCCTCCCGGGCGAACCGCTGGACCAGGGGCTCGTCAAAGAACGACTGCACGTAGGCCTCCGCGCCCCAGAACGCCCCGAGCCCGTATTGGTCGGCGACCAGCAGGCGGCCGCCGGGGTGGGCCTGGAGGTAGCCCCGCAGGGCGAGGCTGTTGCCCTTTCCGGGCATCCCGCCCGCCAGGTAGGATGCCGCCGGTTCGCCGCCCCACGCCACCGCGACGGGATGCACATCCTCGAACTGCATCCGGACCCCCAGCGGCAGGTGCCAGAGCAGGATGAGGGCCAGTCCCGCCACCAGCCCGCGCGCCGGCCACCCGCGCGCGGCCAGTTCGCGCGCCGCGTGGGCTGTCGCCAGCGCCGCCGCCGGCCACGCCGGCAGGGTATACCGGACCTGCCGCGGGATCAGGTGCCAGAGGACGAACCAGCCGCAGGCCGCCAGTGCCGGCCCCCGTGCGGCCGGGGCGCCGACCAGCAGGAGGAGCGGCAGGCCCCAGAGGAACCACGCCCCCATACCCGCCCAGGT
>JAHFSL010000604.1 GCA_023265785.1 Candidatus Coatesiibacteriota bacterium
ATCTATGCCCACGCCCGCACGCCCCACCACCTTGAGGCGCCCGTTGACCGGGATGACCTCGGCGGTGACGCGGGTCTCACTGCGGACCACCAGCGCATCGGCATCCGCCAGCGCCACCTTCAGGTCGGCCGGGGCCATCTTGAGCCGGATCACCACCTCGAACCGGGGGTCCCGGCGGAGCAGGTCCAGCCCGACCTCCGAAACCGGGTCGGCCACGAGGACCCGGAACTTCCCACCGGCCTTCGCCTTCATGGCCGGATCAGCCGCGCGCGGCCAGGATGGCCGCTTCCGCCGCCGCGACCCCCGCCCCGGGAGTCACCGGCCAGCCCAGCTTCTTGAGGACCATTTCCAGGGCCCCGATGCAGGCAATGACATCCAGGTCGTCCACATGGCCCACATGGCCGATGCGGAAGATCTTGCCCTTGAGCTTCCCCTGCCCGCCGATGATCGAGATCCCCCAGTCGTCCCGGAGGGCCTTGACCACCTTCCCGGCGTCGGGGCCGCCCTCGCAGTCCACGGCCGTCACGACATTGCTGAATCCCTTGGTGGCCAGCAGTTTCAGCCCGAGGGCCCTGACGGCCGCCCGCGTGGCCCCGCCCAGCCGCGCGTGCCGCGCCCACACCGCCTCCAGCCCCTCGGCCTCCAGCGCCGCCAGCGATGCGCGCAACTGGAGCAGGAGGGAGACCGGTGGGGTCCAGGGGGTGTCAGGCAGTTCGTCGGCCTCCACGGCCTTGAAGGCGCGGGCCAGCGACAGGTAGAACACCGGATTCTTCGCCTGACCCAGCCGTTCGCGCGCCTTGGGGGAGAGCCCGACGGCAGCCACCCCGGGGGGCACCATCAGGCCCTTTTGCGACCCCACGACGACGGCGTCCACCTCCCACTCGTCCATCTTGAACGGCAGGGCTCCGATCCCGCTGATCCCGTCCACGACGAGGAGGCTCGGGGTCGGCCCGACCAGCTTGCCGATGCCCTGGATGTCGTTCTCAATGCCCGTGCTGGTCTCGGAGAGGACCGTGAACACGCCGGCGTAGTGGTCGTGCCGACGCAGTTTCGCGGCGAGTTCCTTGAGGTCCACGGGCTTCCCCCACTCCACTTCGAGCCGGTGCACGACGAGCCCGTAGGCCTCCGCGATCTCGGCCCACCGCTGACTGAAGTTCCCGCAGACCGTGACCAGAACCTCCTCGCCGGGCGAGAACAGGCTGGTGACGCAGGCTTCCATCCCGCCCGTTCCCGACGCGGCGAGCGGCACCATGGGGTGGCGGGTCCCGGTCACGAAGCGCAGGGAGGCGAGCGCGTCCTTGAGGGCCGTCCGGAACTCCTTCGTCCGGTGGTGCGGCCCCGGCTGGGCGGCCACGGCCAGGGTCTCCGGCGGGATTTCCACCGGACCCGGCGACATGATGCGGCGCTTGACGAACCTCATGGCGCCGACAAGGATACCATCACCTCACCGGCCAGCGCCAGCGAGCCGGTGGCGAGGACCAGCCCGTCCGTGCCGGCGTCGGCCCGGGCCAGGGCCAGCGCCTCCCCCGTGGTCGGGACGAGCTCGGCTTTCCCCCCGGCGGCCGCCACATGGGCCGCCAGTTCAGCCGGAGACAGCGCCCGCGGATGATGCAACGGCGGACACCAGATTCGCCCGGCCAACGGCACCAGGGCGCGCGCCACTTCGGCATGCTGCTTGCCCTTCAACATCGCCAGCACCAGCAGGACGCGCGGCGGGCGCCAGAGCTCCCGCACGGCCGCCGCCAGAACCTCGGCGGACCGGCCATTGTGGGCGCCGTCCACCAGCACCTCCGGCCGGTGCGCCACCACCTGCAGGCGGCCGGGCCACCGCACCTGCCGCAGTCCCGCGCGCACGGCGGTCTCATCCACCGACACCGGCATGCGGTAGGCCGTCTCGACGGCCATCACGGCATTCTCGACCTGGTGCGCCCCGGCCAGTCCGATCCAGACATCGCGCAGGAGCCCCCGACTGGTCATCAGGTCGCACGCCGACCCCGCCGGTGAAAGCGTGGGTGTCCCGACGGGGCCGGCCTCCGGTCCGATCCGCACCAGCGGGGCGCCGGCCATCCGGCAGGCCGCCTCGATCTGCTTGAGGGCGCCCGGCAGATGGCTGGCAGCGGTCACGACCGGGGCCGTGTACCGGATGATCCCGGCCTTTTCCACCGCGATCGCCTCGGCCGTCTCGCCCAACTGGTCCGTGTGGTC
>JAHFSL010000605.1 GCA_023265785.1 Candidatus Coatesiibacteriota bacterium
CCATCGCCCCATGGACCGCGGGAATCGGGCTGGGACTTACCCAGAGTCCCGCGGCGCCCGCGGTGGGCGGGAGCGTTACATATCGATTTGTCGTGGCCAATACCGGCACGGCGACGCTCACTGCGGTGCGGGTCGCCGACACGATTTCACCGGTCATCATGGGGGTTGTTTCTGACCAGCCCGGAGGATTCCCGCCTGCGCTGGCAATTGGTGTGTCCGGCGGGACCAGATTCGAGTGGGCCGCGTCCGGCCTTTTCTTTCCTCCAGGTGCCACCTATACCTTCACGCTCACCGGGACGCTTGGCGTGGTGGCGGCGCCGACCGTGGTGGCCGCGACCGGCTGGGCAGCCGCGGACTCGGACTGCACCACCGTGACTGATGTGACCTCGCCGGTCCTGTTCACAACCTATCCAACCCCCTGGCTCCTCGGAAGCCTTGCAATTTCTGCATCGCCGCTGATCGTGGGCGAGGTGGCTTTGCTGACGTTGACGGTCAGCAACCCCGGCCTCGTGACGGTGACCGGTGTGACGGCAACGCTGTGGCGGTCTTCCGGATCGGCGCCGGCCCTCTGGACCACCGAATCCGCTCCGCCATCCGCAGATGTGCCCGCGGGTGGGGCCGTGGTCTTCTCCTGGACGATCGCGGGAACAGCTGCCGGTGCGTTGAATCTGACTGCGTCCGCAACCGGGAGCGGCGTCTCCACGGGACCGGCCTCATTCATGGGACCGGTTCCGGTCCGCATTCCGCCCCCGCCTCCGCCCACGGAGGCACAGGTCCGGGGGAGCCGCGTTCCGGTCGGCCACATGCTGGTCGCACCCAATGTCCTGGACCTGTCCGGGGCATCGGCAATGGTCATGGTTCTCCTCAAAGGGGAAGCCGGCGGCGTGGTCCGCCTGCATTTCTATACGGCCGGTGGCCGCGACCTGGGATCCGTTGAGGTGGTGCTGGACGGAGGGGGCTATGCGGAACTCGCCTACGACGCCAACGGGGTGGCGGGGCACAGGCCGATTGTGGGAACCATTGTGGTCGAGGCGGATGGCGGCGGTGTGCGGGACCGCCGGATCATCTTTGTCACACCGTGGCGCCGGGGATCGCCATGAGAGGCGGGCGCGGCGTGCTCGCCTCCGTCATTTGTTTTCCATTCCTGATGGCCGCAGGCGGGTCCCGGGCTGACGGGGCTCTGGCCGGGGCTGAATTCCTCAACTTTCCCCTGAGCGTGCGCCAGTCAGGAATGGGGGAAACGGCGGCAGGTGGGACCGATCTCATGCGCGCCTGGAGCAATCCCGCCCTCCTCGCGGACGGGGAGGCTGAACTTGAGGCGGCGGCCTCGGGCGGTTCCCGCCAGTCTGGCTTGCACTCGGGGGGCGGGCTGGGGATCGGGTATCGCCCCTTTCCCACCCTTTCCATCGGGGCGCTCGTGACGCGTTGGTCGGTCAGCACCGAGGAGGTGGATCGCCTCGCGCTGGCAACGGGCAGTTCCCTGGGCCAGACCGTCCAGGCCATCTCAATCCCGGTGGCCTTCTCGTCGGGCGCGGTCCGGGTCGGACTGGGCATCAAGTACATCGCCGAGGAGCTCCTGGGGGATCATGCCGCGGCGGCGGCGGCGGATGCGGGCGCCAGGCTGGACTGGGGCACGCTCTCCGCATCGGCGTCCTTGCGCAACCTCGGGATGAGCCTGCGCCAGCCCGGCGGGATTGCGGGGATGTCCGAATCCATGCCGCTTGAGATGCGCGGGGGGCTCTCCTGGATCCATGAGAGCCTGCATCTGACGGGTGCCCTGGAACTGGTCCGGCCCCGGGGCCTGCCGATGTCCCTCGGAGCGGGGGTGGAATGGTGGCCCATTCCCCTGGCGGGGGTTCGTGCCGGCGTCGTCCGGCCGACCGCCGCGGCGGATCGACAGCTGGGAGGGGGACTTTCCCTGGCCTGGAGGGGCCTCGGACTGGACTATGCGATTGGTTCCCAGCCCGGCGGGACGATGCACCTCGTCGCCCTGAGCTGGCTCAAGGTGCGGCCAGCCCGCGAGCCGGGCGAGGGCAGGAATGAAGGAGTCCTGGAAGGACCCGTTCCAGTGGCGCCTTCCCCGGCGCCACGTTCCGCTCCGCCCGACTAGGGGTTACGCGGGAGAGCCGTGGAAGACGGGGAGCAGGGCGGCGATGCGGGCGGGGCTCTTCAGGATCGTAAGGGACGCGGCGAGGAAGGCGATG
>JAHFSL010000606.1 GCA_023265785.1 Candidatus Coatesiibacteriota bacterium
TCGGGCCACTGGTGGGATTGCCTGGAACGACATTTGTGTTCACCGTGACGTACCAGGACCCGGACGGCGACCCGCCCACCACCGCCTTTCCGAAGTTGCACCTCCTCAAGGGAGGACTGGAGGTGCTCGGAAGCCCGTTCACCATGGTCATGACCGGCGGGACCTTCGCGGGCGGAGCCACGTATTCCATCTCGTTTTCAATTACGACGGCCGGGGCGGACTACTCGTATTTTTTCAGCGCGACGGACTGGCATGGTGCGCCCGCGACCGGGGCGGGCACCATTCCGACGGCCGGCCCCCTGGTCGGCACCCCGCCGGTCCTCGCGCTGACGGGCGCGGCCGGGTATACGGTGGAGGGCGTCGAGCCTGACCTGGGAACAGCCGGGTTTACCTCGTTTGTATTCGACGTCAGGTATTCCGACGCCGACGGGGATGCCCCGGCGGCGGGGTTTCCCAGGGTCCACATCAGGACGGGAGGCGTGGATATCGCCGGGAGTCCGTTCGTCATGACGCTGGTCGGGGGTTCCTATGTGGTCGGCGCGACCTACCGGTACGCCACCACCCTGCCGGCGGCAGTCTACGACCATTTCTTCGACGGGCTGGACGCCGCGGGACAGTCGCCGGTTCCGGGCCCGGTGACCACCGCCGCGCTGCCCTTCCCGACGGCCACACCAGGGGCCATTCCCGGCGGTTGCGGGGCGGTGGCCGTGCCTGCTGCCGGGAACGTGGCCGACCTGGCCTGGCAGGCCCGCGCGGTGTTTGCCAATCTCCAAAGTTCCGCGATCGGCGTGATCAGCGACACCCTTTACATTGCCGGGGGTATCTCGTTCGGTCCCACGTACGAGCCCTGGGTTGCCGCCTATGACACGCAGTTGAATTCATGGCGGATGCGAGCCAACCTGCCGGTCCCCCGCGCCGGGGCCGGCGGGGACACCATCGGTGGACTGTTCTATGTGGCCGGTGGACGGAACGCCACCACCACGTTCGCCCTGCTGCACGCGTTCGATCCGGCGACCAACGCCTGGACGCCGCTACCCTCCATGCCGACCGCACGGTCGGGTGCGGGGACGGCCGCGCTGGGCGGCCTGTTGTATGTCGCCGGCGGGCGCAACGGAACGGACCTCAACGTGCTTGAGGCCTTTGACCCGGTCGCGGGAGGATGGGCCACGAAGGCTCCCATGCCGACCTCGCGGTCGGAATTCGCGCTGATCCCGTTCGGCGGGGGGCTGTTCGCCATCGGCGGTCGCACGGGGAATACGCCCCTTCCGAGCGTGGAGTTCTATGATCCCGTTTCGAACACGTGGTCTTGCATGACCGGGATGCCGACGGCCCGATTCGGACTCGCAGCGGCGGTCGTCGGCGGAACGATTTATGTCATCGGAGGAAACTCCGGGGCTGCCTTCCTCAACCTGGTGGAGGCGATCGACCCCTTCGCCGCCTCCGTTGTCACGGATGTCCCGATGCTGACCGCCCGTGCCTACCTGGCTGCGGCCGCCATCGGAGGGAGCGTCTGGGCCATCGGCGGGACCAATGTGGGGGGATACCAGGCGGCCAACGAGCGGTCGTGGTTTTCCCTGCCCGCCGTCGTCCCGCCGGTCGTTCCGCCGGTCGTCACGCCTGCCGGCGGAAATTCTGGCGCCAATCCGCTGTTCACCTGCGTGTACCCCTATCCAAACCCCTGTGATGCGCGCCGGGGAGACCGGGTCGTACGGTTCAACGGAACCGGGGTCCCCAACGGGACGATCCGGATCTTCTCGCTGGACGGGCGGCAGGTGAAGGAACTGCGTGAGACCTCCGGGGCCTTCGAGGTCATCTGGGACGTGGCGGCGGAGCATGTGGCGGCAGGTTCGTACCTCTGGTCCAGCGAGAACCCGGTCGAACGGCGGCGCGGAAAGATCACGGTGATCCGGTGACTCAGACGTTAATTACTGCTCTCCTCCAATTGCTCTTGTCCGTCAGGGCGGACGCGGCGGCTGATGGGGCATCGCGATTCCTGTTGATTCCCGGCGCCGCGCGGCAGGCGGGTCTGGCGGGATCGTCGGCCGCCCTGGCGGATGATGCCGATGCCCTGCGGGCCAATCCCGGCGGGCTGGCATGGATCCCGTCCTCCCGCGCGGCCCTCACGCATGAGCGGTACGTCCTCTCGGTGATGGGTGGGGAAGCGGCATCGGCGGTCCCGGCCGGCCCCGCGGTCCTGGGCATC
>JAHFSL010000607.1:0-913 GCA_023265785.1 Candidatus Coatesiibacteriota bacterium
GAAAAACGCCCGGAGCCGTCGCATCGCGCCGCCGCGCATCTCGGGGAGCAGCACGACCGTCGCGGCGGCGATCAGCCCCGCGCTGATCCAGCCGAGGGTGGCCATGGGCATGCCTTCGACCAGCTGGAACGCGATGATGGGGGCCACCGCCAGCCGCAGCCCGTTCAGGAAGGTGTGGACGGCCATGTAATCGGCCACCCGGTCGGGCGGCGCAATCTTGGTCACCCACAGGCTCCACGCGATGTCGCCTCCCGCGTTGGCCACCCCAATGATCACCGCCCCCACGGCCAGGGCCGGAAAGGTGGTGCCGGTGAAAAACGCCAGGATCCCGAGCATGAACCCGACATTGAGCAGCGCCCGCATCCCGAAGAAGTTCATCCGGTCAAACAGCCGGCCCCAGGCCCCGATCATGACAAACCGTGAGATGTTCGGGATCACCCCGGTGAGCAGGGCAATGGTGGCGGCATCGAGCGCGAGGCCGTAGCGCGGATTCGCGAGGTACTCGACGCGGAGCGGCAACATCATGAGGTTGCCAAACCCCATGAACATCCAGGAGATGAGCGTGACCCGGAACGCCCGGTCCTCCCGCACGAACCGGGCGGCCCGGAACGGGTGGGTCCCGCCCTCGGCCGTTACCCGGCTGGTGGGGCACCGGGCCAGCGCCAGCGCCGCCACCGCGAGTGCTGCGGCGAAAGCGGCCAGTAACCACGGAAATCGTTCCATATGGTCGGCGAGCAGGCGGCCTCCCGCCCAGGAGAACGCGGCGGCCGAGACGATCCGGATCATCACCGTGCGGGAAAACCTGCCGCCCCGCTCCAGCGCGGGGTAATTTTCCTGGTACATGTGGGTCAGCAGGGGGATCATGGCCAGGATCGCCGTCATGGCCGCGATACTGCAGAGGATATACACCGGG
>JAHFSL010000607.1:923-2202 GCA_023265785.1 Candidatus Coatesiibacteriota bacterium
ACCATCGCGGCCAGCAGGAAACACCCCGCACCGAACCAGGCAAAAGCCGCCGCCAGCCGCGAGACCGGCCACCGCAGCCGACCGGCGAGGGAGACGGTGAACGGGGTGAGCAGCAGCCCGAGGCTGCCGCCGGCGGCGATCAGCCCCTTGGCGGTCGGGCCAGCAGAGAAATGGCGGACCGCGATGAGCAGGAGGAACGTGGCGCTGGCGGTCTCGGTGACCCCCGTGGCCACCGCGCGGACCTGCTCGGCGCGGTAGGTGAGCGCGGTCGCCGCGGGGCTGCCCGGGGCGACCGGGAAATTATTTTTTCGCGTGCCGGGCAGCCGGGACGGCCTTCGGGGTGGCGGCCAGTGCCGGGGCGGGCGCCCGCACCTTGTCGGTGAATCGCTCGAGCTTGTCGAGCAGGTCGCGCCGCACGGCATAGACCGGCTTCTGCCCGGTGAACTGGATATAGGCGTGCTCGCCGGCGCGGTTGCCCAGCCGGTACCGGTGGGTGAACGGGACCCGGTCCTTCACCCCCTTGAGTTGGACCTCGACCCGCGGCTTGTCCAGCCCGTACGGGTTGAGTGACTTCGGGGCATCATTCGTAAACGCCTCGACCCGGATGTAGATGATCTCAAAGAGCATGTCATTGAGCTCCGTGTCGGCGGCGGCCCCGGCCGGTTTCGTGATGGTCCACTTGCCGTCACGGCCGTTCACGCAGGTGATGACCAGGCTGCCGGCGGTAATGGTGGCGTCCGTGAGGTCCTCCTTGGCCGCGGCGAGCAGGAGGCGTTCCCGGAACTCCCCGGGTTCCTTGGCCAGGCTGCCCACGGTCAGGGCATTGGCGAGCCGGAAGACAAACGGCAGCCGGGTGCTCGAGGCATACGCCTCATCCTTGGCCGGGTTGGGCTTGGACAGGGTCAGGGTCTGGCCGGACCCGGTCCCCGAGTACAGCACGGCCTCCACCGTGGGCTGGTCCAGCTTGTAGCGCGAGTAGGCGCTGGGCTCGTCCACGACATCCTGACCCTTCAGGGCCTTGAGGTCCGTGAGCAGGGCGTCCACGGCATACCGGTCGGCCGGGGCAGCCACCGGGGCCGTCAGGGTCCAGCCCTCGCCGACACGGGCCAGTTCGATCAGGGGAGCCTTGCGGCGGCGGATCACCAGCCGGGTGACCCGGGCCGGGTCGAGCTGCAGGAGCATGCGGCTCCTGAGGTCCGCCACGGTCTTGCGCAGGTTGTCGGCACTCCAGGCGGCCACGGTCCAGAGCGTCGGGGTGCCCTCCTCCATCACGAAATAC
>JAHFSL010000608.1 GCA_023265785.1 Candidatus Coatesiibacteriota bacterium
CTCGGGCGGGCAGTCCGGGTCGGCCACCAGCAGGGCGGGAAACAGGTCGCTGGCCCCGCCCTCGGATTCCAGCCCGAGCGGCCAGCGCTCGTCCAGGGCCCGCCGCAACTGGAACTTCACGTGCCCGTGGGTGGACCGGAGCAGGTCCCGGCCGTAGGCCCGGCTCCAGGGGCCCGCCAGTTGGCCCGTGCGGACATGAACGCGGTCCAGCAGGAGGGTCCACTGGAGCCCCCAGAGGTCCCGCACTTTCGCCAGCGAAACCTCGTCCCGGAGGAACCCGAGGAGGGAGGCCAGGGCCCGAAGATTGATCGAAGCATAGGTCGGGCTGTTGTACTCATCAAAGGCCTGCGTGACCCGCACCCACTCGTGAATTTCCCGGAGCTTGTCCCGCCCGGCCGCCGCGAGCGCGGGATCACGCAGCCAGTCGCCCCCTACCGCGAGGCACACGGTCGTCAGCAGGGCGATGTTCGAGTAGGCCGGTGACACCCACCGGGCCAGGTCGTGGGCGGCACAGAGCGCCAGCGACCGCTCCAGCCGGCCCACGGTGCCGTCGGGCAGGCGGGGGGCGTGCCAGTGCAGGATTTCCAGGATGGTCTGGGCGTGGAAGCAGGCCCAATTGGGGTCCCAGACCTTCTCTTCCGGCGCCTCGGCCGCCCAGGGAAAGTTTCCCCGGACCGGACTCCCCTCGCGGGTGACCTGGGTCGCCAGGACCGCCTCGATGATTCCGGTCGCCTTGCCCGTGTCCTCCTCCGCGCGGCCGTCCAGCAGGACCCGGGCGTAATAGAGGGAATCGCGGGTCATGTGGTCGGTGGGGGCACTCCCGTCCCGCGCCACGGAGGGGAACAGGAGGAGCCGTGCGGCCGGATCGTACTGCAGGTCGCCCCAGGCGCGGCCCCAGGCGTGGTAGCGGCCGAGGAGGGATTCGGGCGGAAAGACCGGCATGGGGAACCCAGTATACGGTCCGGTCAGCCCCCCGCGCCCAGCGACCGCAGCCATGCGCCCTGGACCCTCACTTTCTCCAGATCGTCCCCCGGTGCGAAATCCTCGAGCGAGAGCCATCCCGCATATCCGACATGACGCAGGTCGGCGAGGATCGCCGGAATGTCCGCGATGCCCTCCATGAGGGAGCAGAACTCCCAGCTCCACCGGGCTGGTTCGCCCGCCGCAAGAACCGGGCGAGAGCCCCCGATGTGGCAGTGCGCCAGGTAGGGCCCCAGCGCCTCCATGCCCTGCCGCGGATCTTCGAGACCGACCCGGGCCATGTTGGGAATGTCGTAGATGGCCCCGATCCGGGAGGGGTCCAGCCCGTCCAGGAGCGTGGCCGCACGGGTCGCGCTCATGGCCACGGTTCCCGTGTGTATTTCGTACAGGATCTTGATCCCGAACGGCTTGGCCACCGCGGTCGCCGCGGCGAAGGCGGAGCGGATCGCGTCGAATTGGGGCCGGTACGGCCTGTCCCGGTCGTACCGGGCCGGGTCCACCCGGATCATCGGCGGGGCACCCGGCGCCATCGCCACGGCCGCTCGGCAGAGGGCCTCCAGCCCCGGGCCGTCCGTTGGTGCCACCCGGGGCGAGAGCGCGACCACGGCGACCCCGGTCCGGCGGGCGGCCGCCAGGATCCGCGGGGCGTTCGCCATGACATTGACCGGACTGACATCCGCCACGTGCCGGCCCCAGAATGAGGGCTCCTCGGCGGGATTGTCGGGATTCGCGCGGACCCGGAGTTCGATCCCGGCGAACCCGCAGGACGCGAGGTGGTCAAAGGTTTCGTCCAGCCCCCAGCGGGGCAACATGACGCTCGTGACGCACAACCCGGACATGGCGATGATCAGTGTACCGTAACCCTGTAGGCCGAAACGGCCTGTCGCTCGGTTGCCACCGCTAATTGACCGTGACGCGATAGGCCGAAACGGCCTGTCGCTCCGGCCTTTTCTAGTTGACTGTTACGCGATAGCAAATGCAACCGGTGGTGTTGACGCCGGCCATCGGGAGGGTCCAGCGAAGCCACCGGGTCCCGGCGACCGGGTTGGCCTCGGTGAAGGCGGCGGGTGGGGTGGTGGAGGTGGCGGTGGAGTAGGCCACGGCCGCGGCCAGCCCCAGGGAGTTCCCGCAATTGAACGCCGCCGTGCCCGCCTCGGGCACGAACGCCGTCCCCCGCGGGATCGCATCCGTGATCACGAAGGTCATCGCGGACGCCGAG
>JAHFSL010000609.1 GCA_023265785.1 Candidatus Coatesiibacteriota bacterium
CCTCGCTGGCCGCCAAACTGCTCTGCCTCGTCGCCACCAAGGGGGCATCGCTGGACGCGGCGGGGATCGGGCTGGAGATGGAGTCCGAGAAGCCTGACTGGTGCGATGCCCTGAACGGCCTGCCCGGCCGGTTCGGGTCCTCGCTGTCCGAAACCCTCGAACTCAAGCGCCTGTGTATCTGGCTCCTGGGACACCTCGTTCCCGGGGACCGGGTCATGCTGGCCGTCGAAATCCGCGACCTTCTGGTAGGGGTCGCCCGGGAGTGCCGCCGGGTGGCCCGGACCCGGGACACCCACGGATGCTGGGAACGGACGACGACGCTCAAGGAGGCCTACCGGGCCCGGACGCGGCTGGGCGTCTCCGGCCGGGAAGTGGCGGTGGATGGCGCCGCGGCGCACGCCGCCGTCCGCGCCGTGCTCGCCCGCTGTGAACTCGGGGTCGCGCGGTGCCTCCAGCGGTACGGCACCTATGTCACCTACTTCATGAACGAGCCGACCCGGTGGACCGGGGCTGCCGGCCGGATCCGGATCCGGGCCTTCCGGCAGGTCCCGCTCCCCCTCTATCTCGAGGGATTTGTCCATGCCCTGCGGACCGAGGGCGATTCCCGGATTCCCGGCATGGTCCGGTCCAGCGGGCTGTACGACCGGAAACTCCGCATGTACCGGGTCAACGCCCCGCTGGGGAAGACTTCCCATGAAATCGGGCGGGCGAAAACCTTTCCCCGTGGCTGGCTGGAGAACGAATCCATCTGGACCCACATGGAATACAAGTATCTCCTTGAACTCCTCCGGGCGGGCCAATTCGCCGCATGGTCGCGTGATCTCAAGACCGCGCTGGTGCCCTTCCTCGATCCGGCGGTGTACCGCCGGAGCATTCTCGAGAACTGCTCGTTTATCGTCGGCTCCGGCTACCCCGATCCCGACCGGCACGGCCGCGGGTTTGTGGCCCGGCTCACCGGCGCCTCGGCGGAATTCATCGACCTGTGGGTCCGGATGACGAGCGGCAAGAACCCGTTTACGCTGGATGCGGCCGGGCGGCTCCGCTTCGGTCTCACGCCCGCCGTCCCCGGCTGGCTGTTCAAGGACGGCGCCTTCACCTTCCGGTTCCTCGGCGCGATGGATGTCACCCTCCTGAACCCGTCCGGCCGCGATGCCTGGAATCTGGCACCCCGGTCCTACCGGCTCATCACCCCCGACGGACGGGAAACCACCCTGCCCGGTCCGTTCCTGCCCGAGCCCTGGGCCGGGCAAGTCCGCGACCAAAAGGTGACAAAGCTTTCCGTCGAGCTGGCTTGAGGGAAGAGCCGGGGCCGGACTCCGGACCGGGTCAGGCGCGCAGGCGGATGGGCATGACAATCACCTGATGCCCATTGAACAACAGCCGCTTTTGCAACTGAAGCGAGGTCTGGCTGTGGAGGAAACTCGAGGTCCAGGTCTCGTACTCGAAGACCAGCTTGCCAACGAAGAACACCGTGTCCTTGAATTCCTTGGCCAGTGTGCCGCAGATGTCCTCCAGCGCCTGGAGCCGGTCCACATCCAGTCCGTATCGGAATTCACTATGGAACCCGAGATTTTTTGCCATCTCCACATAGCGGCCCAGGTCACGCTTCACCGAAGTTTCCAACTCATGAATGGCATCGAGTCCCTTGAACCGGCTCGAATCGATCGTCCCGACCTCGACGAACAGCACGTTCTTGAACCGATCGGGGAAGAGTTTCAGGATCGAGAACAGGGTATGAATGCCCAGCCCGTTGAACCCATTCACCATGAGGACGGCCGTCGGGGCCTTGGTGTTCTTGCGGGTCACCTTGCGCTTGGTATGGTCGAAATGAAGCGTCGTCAGCAGGTCGTCCAGTCCCCGCAGGTGGCGGCGCACGATCCGGTAGTGGTTCTTGATCAGGACGCAGGCGGCCACGAATCCCCCGGTCATGAGGATGGTCGCCCAGCCCCCCTCTCGCATCTTGACGGTGATGGTAAAGACCAGGATCCAGCTCGTCAGGACCAGCCCCGCCCCGTTGATGACCAGTGGCTTCAGCCACCGTTGCCCCGTGGCCCGCACCTCCAGCCAGTGGCGGCACATGCCCAGCTGGGACAGGGTGAAGGTCATGAACACGTTGATGCTGTACATGACCACGATGAGGTCCACCCGGGCCCCGGTCAGGACCAGCACCACCGCGGCCGCGGCGGCCATCAGGACGATC
>JAHFSL010000610.1 GCA_023265785.1 Candidatus Coatesiibacteriota bacterium
CCACCCGGTCCGTGAACCGCACGCCCAGAACGAAGTGCCAGGTCGGCGCGAGGGCCAGCACGGGCTTGACGAGCGTGGACAGTCCGTACCCCAGGTAGATGAACGGCTTGGACCTTCCCCACCGGTCGGCCAGGCTCCCCGAGACGATCCGGACCAGGTTGGCCGTCGCCTCGGCCACGCCCTCGATCATCCCGATGGCCGCCATGGACGCCCCGAGCACGCCCTTCAGGAAGAGGGGGAGGACGGGCAGGATCATTTCGGACCCGACATCGGTGAAGAAACTGGTCCACCCCAGCAGGCGGACATTGCGCGGCAGGCCGGAGGGCGTCCGCCCCCGGCTCACGGCCGGGTGAACAGCGGGCTGGGCAGGTAGGGAGGCGGCAGGCGCTTGCGGGCGCACGGGCGGACTTCCAACTGCGGGAACAGGAGCGCGGGCGCGACGATGGAGACGGTGGTGTCCTCCGCGAAGCCCTGGGAATAGTCCACGGAGTCCGGCGCCAGCAGGTAGGAGTAGACCGCCGTGTCCCGGCCCGCCGCCGCCAGGCTCCGGACCTCGGCCAGCCCGATCGGGCCGAACAGCGCTGACCGGAGCGGGGTTTCCGCGCCCGTCCGTACATCCACCTTGACGATGTCCAGGGCGGCGCCGATGGCCCAGCGTGACGGCGCCTCCTCGGGATCCTCCTCCCCCGTGCCCACATTGATCCGCCGCGGTCCGCCCTCGCCCGCGGGCGGCTCGTCGAGGTGACGCACGATGAGCGCGAACGCCAGCCCCTCCTCCTTCGCGGCGCGCCGCACCTGCTTGACGAGTCCCTCCCAGGACTCGCCCCGCTGGGCGGTCAGGACCAGGTTGGACGGCGCCGCCCGGCACATGGCCCCGGCCACGATGCGGCCGTGGCCATTGCTCTCGTGGATCTTCTTGGAGGGCGTGCGTGACATCAGGAAGGACAGCAACATGCCGTTGCGGGCCAGATCCACCCGGCGGGCGGCCACGCCCTCCCGGTCCACGGTGTAGGAACCCAGGAGCGGCGTGCCCTCCCACGCCGCCAGCCCGGGATCATCCGTGAGGTCCATCCACGCCGGCAGGACCCGCACGCCGAGGAACTTGCCCAGCATCCCGCCCTTCACCGTGGACTTGTAGTAGTCCTCGGCGACGACCGGCGTGGGTGTTCCGGAAACATCCGCCGCAAAGGTCTGCCGGACAAATTCCGCGGCAGCCGCCGGCGAGAACAGGATGGGGCCCAGGTACGGGTCGGTGAGTTCCTCCGCGGTGGCGCGGCGGGTGAGGCGGGCGGCCATGGAGCGCGCCGCGGCCACCAGGGCGGCCCGGTCCGGCAGTTGCCCCACGGCGGGCGCCATGACCGACCAGACATCGCGCAGGGGGGTGCCGTCCTGCGCCTGGACTTCGGCCACCGCCAGGACCCTGACCGCCCGGGTGACCAGCCGCGAACGGAAGTGTTCGGAGTCGAGGAGGCGGCAGGTATTGGTGCGCGCCCCGATGCGGATCTCGGCCCGCTGGAGGGCGGGGAAATCACGGAAGGCCGCGGACATGGCCCGCGCCGATGCCGCGAGTGACACCTGGTCCGCCTCGGGCAGTTCGGCCGGCGCCTCCCAGTGGTCGGCGGGGGTGGCGACGGAGAAGTCCGGCGCCCGCTCCTCGGGCCTCTCGCGCTTGAGCGCGGCCTGCTTCGCCGCCAGGGTGGCGATCGCCTGCTTATAGGCCGCGTCGGCCGCCAGCCAGGCATCGCGCACGACGGGACCGGTTCCGTCGCCCACGGTCAGCCGCGCCGAGCCCCCGCCGCCCCAGCCGTAGCCGACGAAATTCGTGTTGTCGAGGATGCGGTCGCCGACGCGTATCCGGGCGTGCAGGTAGGTGTTGCGGGTGGCCTCGTCCTGAACCAGGTCACCCCACCGTGCGGCCACATCGTACTGGCGGGCCTCAATCACGCTGAAGGCAAGGTAGTACGGCCGGGGCTGGCCGGGCAGGACCAGGTTGGCCAGGTTGCGGTCAAGTTCGGGCGCCAGCGCGGCCAGGATCGGGTCGGGGATGGCCACATCGGCCCGGGCCAGCGCCGAAACCAGGGCGAGGGCGGCGATCACGGCTGATCCTGCCAGCCGGGCGAGGGCATGAGGGGCGGCCGGTACTGCCCCTTGGCCTTGCGCTGGATCTCCATCTCCGAGACCAGCAGGCTGGGGGCGACC
>JAHFSL010000611.1 GCA_023265785.1 Candidatus Coatesiibacteriota bacterium
ATTGCGGGTGCTTCCCTTGGCGGTACTGCCCCAGATCACGATGCCATCACCCCCGTTGCAGAATGAGCGGCAATTCTCGATGACCACGCCATCGTAGCCCGGATGCCCGCCGACCTCGAGGCCATGCCGGCCGGCGTCGAACGCCAGGCAATTGATGATCCGGACCCCCCGCGCGCGCGGCGCCTCCTTGGAGGCGGTGACGGCGATCGCCGAGGTGCCGTATTCCGGGTCGGCACAGACGGCGAGGTCCTGCACCTGCCAGAAGTTCTGGTCGGTGAGGGCCAATCCCGGCCGGCCGGTGCCACGGACCCAGGGCCGGTCGCCCTCGCCGTAGGCACCGATCGTGATCCAGGCCTGTTCCGTGCCTACGCCCCGCGGGGCCAGTCCCTCATGAAATCGGCTGCCGCGCTTCAAGTAGATTGCATCGCCGGGGTGGAAGGGGTCCCGGTTGACCCGGGCGATGGTCTTCCAGGCCCGGTCCGGTGCCGTGCCGACCGCCCCATCGTCGCCACCCTCGGCATCCACGAAGTAGGTGGTCCCGGAAGCCCGGACGGGAGGCGGCACGAAATCTGCGCGGAAGCCGTCCACGGTGAGGTCCCCCGGCGGAACATCCGCCCGCCCCTGTCCGGGATCACCGGTGAGGTCGAGCGAGTCGCCGGCCAGCGTGGCGGAGAAGAATTGCGTCAGCAGGATTCTTTCAATGTCCGCATTGCCCTGCTTGCGGGTGAACCGGAGCACATGCTCGCCGGGCCGGTCGATGTTGACTTCAATGCGGAACCCCGGAAACCGGCTCCAGGTGGCCCACGCGGCCTGTGGGCCGGGCTGGACCAGGATGTCCTTGCGGGCACTGACCAGCGGCTGGTCGCCGTCCAGGTCCCAGGTCAGGAGGGCGGGCCAGGGCCCGGGGCACCGCATCTTGAGCCAGACATACCAGACGCCGCGGGTGGGAAAGGTGACCGTGCGGGCCAGGATGTTCTCCCCCTCGGATGTCCATGCGGCCAGCGACTGTTGTTGCGGTCCGCTGTACGCACCCGTGTCGTCCTTGCCGAAGGCGCGTCCCGCAAGTTCGATCATGCCGCTGAGGTCACGACCGGGCGAGGATGGCCCGGGCCCGCCGTCGGAAGGGATGGGTCCGGGACTGCACGTAGAGGTCCAGCCAGCGGCGGGGGATCGCGCCGCGGTGCGCACGGACGAATGCGGCGCCCAGCCGGGGGCCGCGGACCAGGTCCTGCCGGATCCGGCCGAGGAACTGGGCGTTCTGCGCCGGATTGTTCCGGCGGGGTTCCCCGTTGCGGTGGGCCGCCCGCTCGGCCTCGGTCAGCGCCCAGTCCACCGCACTCCTCGACCAGTCGCCCAGTGCCCTGGCCGCGCCGGAACAGGCACGGAAGCGCCGCAATTCCCGGCCGCCGCGCCAGCGGCCCAGCCAGCGGTCCGCGGCGGCCTGGGGTTCGCGGGGCAGGGTTCCGTCCCACATCGCGGCCGCACCGCACACCAGCATGTCCAGCGAGGCTTCGATCGTTTCGCACGGCGACATGAAGGTGTCGTACCGGCTCCAGGCGGTCATGACCATGCCGGCCAGCCGCCGGGCGCGAGCCTGCGGGATCCAGCCCAGGTTGTTCCGGAGCCGGGCCGTCGTGTCCGGCCGGTCAATCCAGGCGCCGTCGCCGCCCTTGTAGGCGGAGGCCGCCCAGGTCGTCACGCCCGCCCGGGCAAACGACTTGAGGTGCTCCTCGGTCAGGAAGCCCTTGCCCCGGGTCACGGGTTCATCCCCGTAGCTCCAGGCCATGAGGTCGGCCCGGCGCGCCATGGCCATGAGGCCGGCTCGGGGCCAGCGGCGCATCATGTCGTCCCAGAGGATCGGGCGGATGGTTCGCCGGGCCAGGAGGTCCAGGACCGGCCCGACATGGGCAAGGTAGAGCCCGTCCCGCCCGAGGCGTCGGACGGCACGACGACAGCGGGGGCAGGTGCCCATATGCCGCGCCTCATCGCCGCCCAGGTGGAACCGGCGGACGTTGCCGCCGGAAAGCCGGAGCACATCGTCAACCATGGCCTGCACGATCCGCGCGCTCCCGGGTTGGGAGGCGCAGAACTCGCTCACATCGGCCGGCCGTTCCCGCAGGTGCCGGAAACGCTTGCGGGAGAGGACATTCTCGGCATGGCCGAAGCACTGGACCAGCGGAATGATCTCCAGGCCGA
>JAHFSL010000146.1 GCA_023265785.1 Candidatus Coatesiibacteriota bacterium
CCGGGTCGCATTCGCCGCCTTCCTCCTCCTCCTCCCCTGGATGTTCACCCCGGTCACCCAGCCGGATGGCTGGGAGTATTTCCTCGCCGGGCCGGAGCGGTGGCTGGCCCGGCACGGCCACTCCACGACACTGGTCTCGGCACCGCTCCTGCACCCGTTCCTGTGCGAACTGCCGAATGTCTATCCCGTCTGGCTGGGGCTGGACGCGGCCGTCAAGTGGCTCGACGGGCTCGGCCTGCTGTGCGGCCTCGCGGCCGCCGCGGGCGTCGCCGCCCCCGGCGCCGAAGGCTGGGCCTTGCTGGTGGCCGCCACCGCCTCCACCCCCATGCTCCTGCTGACCTCGGGCAAGAACGAGGGCCTGCTCGCGGGATATCTTCTTCTCTCGTGGGCGGCGGGCGCCGCCCGGCTGCGGGCGCGGTCCGGCTGGGCCGCCAGCGGCGCGCTGGCCGGGCTCGCGCTCGGGGGCAAGTACCTCTCGCTCCTTAACGCCGCATGGATTCCCCTCGCGCTGGGCTGGCGGAGCGGCGGGGCGAAGGGAGGGCTCCGCCGGCTGGTGCTCTGGGGGACGCTGGCGCTCCTGCCCCTCCTGCCCTGGCTGGCCCGGGCCTGGGCCGTGACCGGCGACCCGGGCTACCCGGTCCTGGGCGGCATGATCCCCTCGCTGGTGGGTATGACGGACCCGCGCAACATGGCGGTGTTTCACCTGACCGCCTACATTGACCGGCCGGACGGCACCGCCCCCTGGTGGCTTGTCCTGGGTCTCATCAAGGAGCACGCGGCGCTGGCCGCCCTCCTGCCGGTCCTGCTCGCCGCCGGGGGCCCGGGCGGCCGGACCGCGGCGGCGCTGACCGGCATCACCTGGATCTGGTGGCAGGCCTTCGTCAGCCCGCAGACCGAGCGCTGGGCCTTCCCCGTCACCGTGGTCCTGCTCCTGGCCACGGGCGGGGTCCTGGCCGGCCAGGCCGCACGCGGTGGTCTCCGGCGGGCCGGAGTTGCCGGAGCCCTCCTGCTGGCCTGGGCGTACGGATTCGAGCGGCAGTGCCTGGGTCCCAGCCCCCTGCCGGTCCTGTTGGGCGGCGAAACGCGGGGCGCCTTCACCGCCCGGGCGATGTCCACGCTGGCCGAGGCTCGGGACTGGGCGGCGGCACACCCCGTGGCGGGGGCCACGCTCCTGCTGGGGGAGATGCGCGAGTACGGGTTTGCCAAGCCGTGCTGGGCCGCGGGCCAGCACGCCGATGGCCGGACGCCGTTCCTCTGGCACGTGACGAATGAATCCGCGGGGCCGGACGCGCTCATGAAGACATTCCGCCAACTCCGCATCGAGCGGATCGTCTACAACCCCGTGCTCGGGCTCAACAACGCCCGGCTGGCCGAGCCGTTCCGCTGGTCCAACCGGCAGGTGGCGCTCTGGACGGGAGTGTTCGGCCGCCGGTTGACGCTGGAACGGGCGGCCCCGCTGTCCAACCACGCCATGGGCCTCTATCATTTCTACCGCCTGCGGCACGGCCCGGTGCCGGCGGCCACACCCCTGCTGTTCCACCTGCCGGGCGTGGAAGTGGAGATCGCGGAGGCGCTCCGGCTGGGCAATGAGGAGCATTTCGCCGCGGCCGTGATGGAGTACCGACGGGCCTTCGCCCGCCTGCCCCGCGTGGGGCACTTCCTGGATGCCGCCGCCTACGCCGCGCGCCGGGCGGGCTTCTCCGCACTCGCCTGGGATTGGTACCGGCCGGCGTTAGATGCGGGGCTGGTGGACGACGAAAACGCGTTCGGGTACGGCGCCACCGCCCTGCTCACCGGCCGGGACCGGGAGGCCGTGCGGGGTTTTTCCCGCGCGGCGGCACTCTACCCGGAGTCAGCCACGATCAGCCGGATCATGCTGGCCCGCGCCCGGTTCCTTGTCGCGCTGACCACGGGGCGGCGGGACCCCCGCGCCGCGGACGGGCAGGTCGCCACGGCCCTGGACGAGGCCGAGGCGCCGCCCGTGCTGGACGACCTGGCCGAGTACATCGGCCTCCTGCACGCCCTGCGCTCCTGGCTGGACGGGAAGGCCGGTGATCCCGCGGCCGCGGCCGGTGAACTGGCGATCGCCGCACGGACCAACCCGGAGGTGGTGGGACTTGCCCCCGCGGCGCTGGTGACCTACCTCCGGGACACCGCCGCCGTCTTCAGGAGCGACACGGGCTCCCGCTGATACCGGACCGGTCCCGCGTGGGAACCGACCCGGCGGCCGTCAGTGGTGGTTGTTGCCGTTCCCCTGGCTCTTGTCGTCATGATTGATGACAAAGCCGTTCGGGTTGTTGCCGTTGTGCCAGCCGTTGTCGTGCGGCCCGGCGTCCGCGCCGCCCGCTTCCGCTCCGTTGCCACCGGCTGATCCCGGCGGCGGGGAACCGGCCGACCCACCCGGCGTCCCGGCCGCGGCCAATTGCGGGCCGGCCCCGCCGGCCCCGACACCCGCGGGCCCCGCCAGCGGCGATCCGCCACCGGTCCCGGCATCCCAGCCCACCGGGAAGGCCTTGGCCTGGGCATCATCGCCCTCGGCCGCCGACGCCGTCACCGCCACGCGGTACACGCCCGGGTCCGCCGGCTGGCCGCCACGGTTGCGCCCGTCCCACGCGAAGGTGGTCGGGCCCGCGGGTACCAGCAGGGTGGCCGGGTCGGTGAGCGCGTTGCCCTCCGCGTCACGGATCGTCCAGGTCACCCGCGCCGCCGCCCGCACCTCGAGCGACACGAGCAGGTTGCCGGACCGCGAGTCATACGGCATGGGCCCCGCCGCCAGCCGCCGGATGAGCGGCTCGCCCCGGCGCGCCGTCACCTCGGCACTGCGCACCGACTCCGCGCCGTTGGCCGCGATGGCCGACACCGCATACCCGACATCGCCGGGCAGGAGGGAGTCCGCGAACGCGTTGGCGCCCACGGTGCCCACCGCGGCGAAGGTCGCGCCCCGCCGCCGCCACACGCGGTAGCCGGTCACGACCGACCCGTTGGCTGCGGGGGCGGTCCACGAGAGCGTCCCCCGGTTTCCGGCCGCCGCCAGCGCCACGTCGGTGGGCGCCTCGGGCGCGGGCAGGAGCGATCCGACCCACGGTCCCGCGACCACCATCACCCGGCCGCCCGAGAGCGCGACGCCGTCAATGGCCCCGTGCTCCAGTGCGGCGCTCCAGAGTTTCGCCCCGTCCGCCAGCCGCAGGCCGACGACGGTCCCCTGCCGGGTGCCGACGTAGACCACCTCGCCTGCGCCCGACACGGTGTTCGGGGTGCCGGCCAGCAGGGTCGTCCAGACCGTCTGCCCGGTCGTCCGGTCCAACAGCCGCACACTGCCGTCCACCGAGGCGGCGAGCACGCCCGCCTTCGTGACGGCGATCGGCGCCTGCGCCGGCTTGTCGAGCGTGGCCCGCCACCGCGGCTGGCCCGCCCGGTCCACACTCACCACCTGGCCCGCCAGCGCGACATACGCGCCATCGGCGGCGAGCACGGGCACGGAGGTGATCGGTGAGCCCAGGTCCGTCAGGAACACGGCGACCCCGTCCGGAGCATTCAGCCCGACAAGTTCCGAGCCGGACCCCACGACCACGAGCGTGCCGTCCACGGCCGGCAGGGTCAGCGGAGACCCCACCGATGATTCCCACAGCCGATGCCCGTCCGCCTGGTTGAAGGCGTACAGGTGGCCGGTGGAGGTGGAGACATAGACGGCCGTCTGGCCGATCTGCGGCGTGTGGATCAGGTTGCCGTCCACCCGCGCGGTCCAGCGCAAGCCGCCGGTCAGTGCATCGTAACAGCGGACCTCGGCGGGATCGCGCGCCTCGTCGTGTTTCCACACGATGGCACCATCCGCCGTCGTCACGCACCAGACATGCAGTTGCACATCCGAGAGGTACGCGTGCCCGAACGCGACGAGCGGGGCACCCTTCATGGCGCCCGGCAGGGTCGTATCCCAAGCCACCGCGAACGGTGGCGCGAGCGCCTCGCCCGCGAGGTAGCTGGTGCGGCCCAGCCCCGCATAGGCGGTGGTCCAGTCTTCGGCGGCCACCGGCCGGACGGCCAGCAGTGCCCCAATCACCATCACGCTCCCCAGAACATGGCGCATACGCGATCCTCCTTACTGCCCTCTGCGGGCATTATATAACTATTGAGGTGAGACTTCCCGTCGCGCTCCTCGCCGCCTGGCTGGCCATCCCCCCGCCCGTATTCGCCCTGCCGGCCGATGTGGAGCGGCTGGCGGAGCGGGGGGCCGAACAGCTCTACAACCTCGAGTTTTCCGCGGCCTTGGCCACGTTTGAGGAGGTCCGGGTGGCCCATCCCGGCTACCCCGCGGGGCCGGGCCTGCTGGCCGCGGCCACCTGGTGGCAGGCGCGGTACCGGTTCGAGCCGCCCACCGACGCGACCACGCGGCGGGTGGAGCGCTGGCTCGACGAAGCCGAGCGCGGGTCGCGGAAGATGATCCGGAGCGCCACGCCCTACGACGCCTGCGAGGGGCGGTTTTTCCTGGGCGGGGCGCTGGGCGTGCGCGCCCACTGGCAACTCCTGCGGCACAACTGGGTGGAGGCCGCCATTGGGGCGCGCGAAGCCGTCAAGGTGCTGAACCAGTTGTCCGGCTGCACGCCCTACGGCGACGAGGCGGATTTCGGGCTGGGACTTTATCAATACGCCGCGGCGTCCCTGCCCGCACCGCTCCGCTGGTTGTCCCGGTATGTGGTCGGGGGTACCGCCACCAAGGATCAGGCGCTCGCCCGGCTGGAGCGGGCCGCCGTGCGGGCGCACTGGACCCGGCACGACGCCCAGGCCACGCTCGTGACGCTCTATGACATTTTTGACGGGCGGCCCGACCGTGCCCTGGCCCCCGCGGAACGCCTGCTCCGCGAGCGCCCGCATGCCCCGGTGGCGCACACGCTCCAGGCGCAGGCGCTCCTGTTCAGCCACCGGTGGACGGAGACGCTGGCCGTGGCCGACCGGGCGATCGCCTGGGCCGGCCGGTCCGGGTCCACCTTCGCCCTGGAAATGTCGGCCTACCAGTATTTCCGCGGCATGGCCCTGCTGGGGCTGAAACAGCCCCGCGACGCCGAGGTCGCCTTCACGATCGCGATCGGCGCCGGTGGCCGGCCGCCGTGGATCACCGCGGCGACCGTCAAGCGCGGGGCCGCGCGTGACCTGCTCGGCGACCGGGCCGGAGCGCTCGCCGACTACCGGCACGCCCAGCGGCTGGCCGATCCCTGGCACCAGGCGCGGCGGGCCAAGCCGTACCTCAAGCGCCCGTTCGCCTGGCCGGATTTCGAGCGCGAACTCACCCCCCACGTGGCGGATTGACCGCCCGGCCGGTGTGAGAGAATGACCGCCCCATGAACTCCTGGATTTCCGCCGGCGGCCGCAAGGTCGCGATCGGCAGTCATGCCGGCCGGGTCCTCTACCTCGGGGCCGACCACCGCGGGTTCAAACTCAAGGAGTGGCTCAAGCCACGGCTCCGCCGGCTCGGCTGGAAGGTCGTGGACGTTGGCGCCCACTCGGCGAAGCGGGTGGACTATCCCGTCTATACGGTCAAGATCGCCCGGGGCGTCTCCCGGAGCGAAGGACGCCGCGCGGTCGGGATCGGGGTGTGCGGCTCGGGGATCGGGGTGTGCATCGTCGCCGCCAAGATTCGGGGCGTCCTGCCCGCCATGCCGGCCACGGTCAAGGCGGCCCGCGAGACCCGCACGCACAACAACACCAACTTTCTCTCGCTGTCGGCGGACGGGATGAGCCCGGCCCGCGCGCTGGCCATTGCCCGGGCGTGGCTCACCGAGCCGTTCTACGCCGATCCCACCCGCGACAGGGCGTACCTGCGGCGATACCTCCAAACCGTGAGGCTGGACCGCTAGGACAACGAAAGACCGGGAGCATGAGGCTCCCGGTCTCCCGGCTTGTCGCGCGGGCTTCCCCGCGATGGACTAGTTGGTCGCGGTCTTCGAGTCGGACTTCGCTTCCGCGGTCTTGAGGCCGCAGTAGGCGCCGCACGAGGCCTTGAGGGCCGCCGTGGCTTCGTCACCCGTCGCGGTGAGGATCGTCATGACGCCGCTGGCCGTCTCGACTTCCTCGAAGGTCACCCCGCCGCTCTTGAGCCCGGCGTGGAAAGCCCCGCAGGACTTGCACAGCTTGTCCCCGTCGGTCACATGCGCCAGGTAGTTCTGCCAGCGCTCGTGGTTGGCCTTGCGCAGGGCCGCGGTCGCCGCGGGCGAACCCGCGGTCGCCATCACGATGTACCCGGTCTTGGTCTTCACGACCTCGAAATTCGCCCCGGTGGCCCGCAGGGCCTTGCCGGACGCCGCCAACTCATCGCACGACTTGCAGTCGCCGGCCTTCATCTCGCCGCACGACTTCGCCGTCGCCCCGTCATGCGTGCAACTCTTGGCCGAGTCGCCCGCCGCACAGGCCTTCTTGGAATACGGGCATCCCTCTCCGGCGAGCGCGTGACCCGCCAGCACGAGACCCGCCACCCCCACACCGCCATCAATCGCTTCATGCGTTCATTCCTCCTGCCCC
>JAHFSL010000147.1 GCA_023265785.1 Candidatus Coatesiibacteriota bacterium
CCCGCGGTCGCGCTGCAGCCCGCGAAGGTGGCGGCGCCGGCGCCCGCACCTGCGCCCAAGCCGTTGGCAGCCGCGCCGGTCCCGGCGAAGCCCGCGCCCAAGCCCGTTGCCGTGGCGCCCGCGCCTGCACCCAAGGTTGTCGCGGTCGCGCCTGCGCCCAAGCCCGTGGCGCCCGCCCCGGCACCCAAGCCGCCGGCGCCCGCGCCCGTGGCCGCGCCGGTTCCCGCACCCGCCCCGGCGCCTGCGCCTGCACCGGTCGCCGCACCGGCGCCCAAGCCGGTTGCGGCCGTCCAACCCGCCGGTCTTCCCTCCGGCAGCATTTCCCTGGCCGACGCCAAGGCCCTCTTTGACACCGGCAAGGCCCTCTTCGTGGATGCCCGGCTGTCCAACGGGTATGTGTTCGGCCATGTGCCGGGCTCCGTCAACCTGCCGTCCTCCTCATTTGACGCGGCCTTCGCGCTCAAGGGCGCGGCGCTCTCCCACGACCTCAAGCTGGTCGTGTATTGCGCGGACGCCCATGGCCCCGAGGCCGAGGCGGCGTACCTCGATCTGACGCGCCGCGGGTTTGCCAATGCGGTGAAGATGCCCGAGGGATGGAACGGCTGGTCCGCCGCGGGCTATCCCAAGGAACGGGGGTTCGGCACGGCCCACTGACGGGAGGAGCGGCGTGCCCAAACCGGTCACGCCGCTCCTGACCGTGGACCTCCTGATCGAGGTGCGCGGCAGGAGGGGCATCGTCCTCGTCCGGCGCCGGCACCGACCGCATGGCTGGGCCCTGCCCGGCGGATTCGTGGATCGGGGTGAGACCGTCGAGCATGCAGCCCTGCGTGAGGCGCGCGAAGAGACCGGATTGGCGGTCCACCGGCTCCGCCAGTTCGCGGCCTACTCCGACCCCCGGCGCGACCCCCGGGGACATACGGTCTCCGTCGTGTTCACCGCGGAGGCGTCAGGAGCGCCCCGCGGCGCGGACGATGCGGAAGAGGCGAACGTCTTTGCGCCGGACCGATTCCCTCGGCCCATCGTGTTCGACCACGGGCGGATCCTGCGGGACTGGAAACGGTGGAAACGCATGGGCCGCAGGCCTGCCCGGACCGGCTGATCAACCGCCGAGCAGGACCAGCACCAGCCAGCCACCCGCCGGCACGGCCAGGTTGTCCATGCCCCGGATCGAGACGGCCTCCAGGGCGGTCATCACCAGCGTCGCGCCCGCCAGCGGCAGGGCGCCAGCCGCCGGCGACCGGCCGGTGAGGGCCATGGCGGCGGCCCCCGCCGCCGCGGCTACCAGCAGGAAGGCCGCCGAGCCCTCCAGGCTCTTGGTCTCGCCGGCCGGAGTCCGGTAACGGTGGCGGCCCCACGCCTTGCCGACGATCGCGGCGGCGGCATCCCCGTAGGTAACGGCAGCCAGGGGCACGGCGTACGCAACGGGGGTGGCACGCGCCACCACGAACAGGAGGCCGATGGCGAGGGCAAAGTAGAATTCGCCCAGGGATTCGAGCCGGCGGGAATCCCCGAACCCGTAGAGCGACTCAAATACGCGGCCGGCGGGCGTCAGCCGGGTCCACACGACGACCAGCGAGGCGGCGCCGGCCAGGACCAGCACGGGCCAGGTGTGAACAAAGAGGTGCGGAAAGGTGAGGGCCAGCGTGCCCGTCGTCATGTGCACCAGCTTGCGGACCAGTTCGCCGGGAAGGATCAGCGTCCGCCGCCCCAGGAGGATGAGCCCATGCAGGATGATGGCCGCGCCCAGCACCATGGTGATGCCCAGGCCCGGCGCCGGCATCGTGGCCGGCGTCATGCGCGCCCTACCCGAGTCGGAATTGGCGGAAGGCGGCCTTGAGGTCGGTGATCGTGGGGATGCCCGGCGCGGCGGAAACGCGACCGGCGCCGGGGAGCGCGCCGTAGAGGAGCGCGGACCGGCAAAAAGAGCCCATGACGCGGGAGAGCAGGGCGTGGGGCCCCATGGCAAACGCGGCGATGGGCCAGCCGGGCCGCTCGGAGAGCAGGGAGAGCAGGCGCAGGACCTCCACGGGTGTCCGCGCCATCGTCACGACCTTGACCACGTCCGCGCCCTTGGCCTTGGCCAACTGGGCCAGCGCGACCAGCCGCCCCAGCGAGGGCGTGGATTGGAAGTGGTGGTACGAAACGATGATGGTGATCCCGGCCTTCCGTGCCGCCGTGACGACCGCGGGCAGGGCCAGGCTGGACAGTTCGATGTCCACGGCGTGCACGTGGGGGACGATCGCGCACAAAACCGCTTCGCGGCGCTTTTCGTCCGCGGCGGCGCCCTCGTGCGAGGAGCCCCCTTCGCGGGAGGGCCGCAGGGTGGCGATGACCGGCAGAGGGGACCGGCGCGCGGCCTTGCGCGCGGTCTCGACCAGCCGGTCGTCGGGCAGGTGCGCGAGGTAGTCGAGCCGAAATTCGGCGAGGTCGGCGCCCGCGCGCCGGGCGGCGGCCGGTTGGCCCGGGACCTGCGGACCGGTGATGGCCGCGACCAGTCTGGGCGTCTCGCCGATCCTCACCCGGCCGATGGAAATCGCAGGCATGTCGTTGATGTCCTTTGGCGGTGCCCGCCTTGTGCGCCTGAATATGATCCTCTAGCATGAAGTACCGGTCAAGTCCGTGAAACTTCCCCGCGCCCTCGAACTCGTGCTGGTCGCCTACGGGGCGTTCGCCCTCCTGCACGCGTTCTACCTCGAGAACCCGCTCCGCCCCGCCGCGGTGGCGGCGTGTTTCGCACCCACCCTGCCGCCGGCCCGCCACGCATGGCCGAATGTCACCGAACGGCTGGGCCGGCTCTGGCGCGGCCACGCGGCGGCCGCCGCTGTTCTGGTGGGCGCCCTGGGGTCGGGACTGGTGGTGCTGGATTGGATGATCCCGTTGCACTCCGCAGGCGGCGAATCGGCCATGTTTGGACTCGGTCTGGGTCTGGGTGCCGCCATCCTCGGTTGGCTGGGTGCGGGCCTGGTCGGGCTGTGGGGCCAGGGTCTGGCCATGGCGGTGGTGGGTTGCGGGGGGGCCCTGTCGTGGAGACGGCGCGCCGTGATTCGCCGCGCCGGCCCCCGCGCATCCGGATCGGCGGGACGCTGGCTCATCCTTTCCGTCGGCGCCGCGGCCGCGCTCAATCTCGCCCTTGTCCCCGCCGCCTGGATTGTCGCCACGCACTGGAGCGGGGAGCATCCCCTGTTTGCCGTGGGCGGGGCGTGCGTATGGGTGGGAGCCATCCTCGTGCCCTGGCTGGTGGGGTCCGTCCGCTGGTCCCACGGGAGCGGCCAGGTGACGCGGGGCCGCTGGACCGATGGCTGGCTCGTGCTGGCGCTGTCCGTTGAAATCTGGCTGGCGATCCTCCTGCAGGCGGTCATGGGCGAAGCCCCCGAGCGCTTCTACGACGCGCAGGTGTACCACCTGGCGCTCCCCTCCCTGTTTGCCATGGTCCACAAGGTGACGGGCTTGCCGGAGCTCCTGCATGCGGCCTTTCCCGCCGGGGGTCCCATGGTATACGGCTGGCTCTGGCTCCTGGGCGGGGAGGCGGCCGCACGGGCCTGGCGGCTGTGGTTGCTGGGTCTGACCACATGGCTGGTGTACCGCCTGGCCAGCCGGGATGGCGGGGAGCGGGAGGGGGTGACGGCTGCCGCCCTCTTCCTGACCTGTCCGCTTGCGGCGCTGAACGCGATGCAGACCACTCCTGACCTCGAACTGTGTTTTGCGGTGTTTCTCGCCCTGCTGGCGGCGCGGACGCTCGGGGGAACGCGCCGGGCCGCCGTGACCGGGGCGCTGGCGGGACTGGCCTGGTCGCTCAAGATCACCACCCTGTTCTTTCTCCCGGGCCTTCTGGCCGCCGCGGCGACCGGGCGCCGGGGTCGGGGGCCGTGGCTCCGCGCGGTCAGGGCCTTCGGGCTGGTCGCCGCGTGCTGGGTGGCGCCGTGGTGGGCCCGCGATGCCGTCATCTACGGCAATCCCGTCTACCCCTATGCCCAGGCGGCCTTCCCCTCGGGGCGTCAATGGGTGCCGGCGCGGCGGCTCCAGTTCGAGGGGCAGGCGTCGGGCCGGGCTCTGGAGGGGCGGGGGGAAACCCCGCGCCTTCCCTGGCGACTATTTTTTGGGCGGACCAGCGAGAATTTCCTGGGGCCCGCGCTCCTGCTGGCCCTTCCGGTGGCGATCCTGTATCCTCCGTCCGGCGGAACGGCACTCGCTGCGGGCTTCGTGGGAGCGAGCGCACTGGCGACCTGGATTGTCTTTTCCAATGTTCTGCGGTACGCGCTTCCCGCGTGGGGCCTGCTGGGCATCTTTGCATCGGCAGGAGTCTGGCGGCTGGGTGGGAAACGGCCCTGGCTGGCGCGGGCAGTGCTCCTCGTCCTGGTCATGATCGGGGCGTCCAATCTGGGGGCCTCGCTGGAAATTTCCCATCACATGATGGATCCCACCGATTTCCTGGCGGGTCGGGAATCGGGCGGGCAATTCCTGGATCGCCACATGATCAACGGGTACGTTTCCGTGGCGGGAGGATTCCGGCTCCCGCCGGATTCTCATGCCCGGGTCATGCTGGTGGGGGAGACCCGCGGCCTCTACTGGGACGTGCCGTTCATCAACCACAGCGTCTACGACGTGGAGGCCTTTGAGGAGGCCCTGCGCGCCAGCCGCGACCCGGCCCAATTCGCGAAGCGTCTCCGCCAGCGCGCCACGCACCTGTTCTTCAACGACCGGGAGTCCTCCCGGCTGAAGTTCCGGTTCGCCTACCCGATCCTGGAGTTCACGCCCCGCGAGCGCCTCCTCCTGGACGGGCTGGCGGCCCGCTGGCTGGACGAGACGGCCGACGATGGCCGGTTCTGCCGCCTGTTCTCCCTGCGGCGTACGGCGCGCACGGTGGGTCCGGGTCCGCGGCCGCCGCTGACCTTTGATGCCCAGACCCTGCGCAATGAATTCGAGGGCGTGTCCACAATCACCTGGCAGGGCGGCGGCCAAATCCAGCTGATCAAGAACGCGGTGGAGCAGTGAAGCCCGTGGTGTCCGCGCCGGGCGGAATGCCGGGCCGGCCCGCCCCGCGGCCGCCCGCCGCCCAGGCGGAGATGGGACCCTTCCCCCGGGGCGGCTTCGGGCTGGTGGCGGGGGCGTGCGCCATCTGGGGATTCGTCGCACTCCAGTTCCATCTGCACTCACTGGGCCTGCCGCCGCTCCCGGTCGTGTTCGGACAGTTGTACGGCGGCGCGCTGGCGCACGCCTGGCCGTCCGCGGGCGAGGTCCTTGGGGTGTGGGTGGGCCACGGCTGGCACCTGGGCGTGGCCACGGCGATGGCGGTGGCGGCGCTCGGGTTCGGTGCGACGGCGCTCGGCCTCCTGCGGCTGGACCTGCCGGGCGCTGAGTTGCGCGCCGCGCTGGCGTTGGGAACCGGGTACGCGTTCTTCGGCCTGCTGATGCTGGGCGGCGGGCTGGCCGGGCTCTGGCGGCCCGTGTGGCCGGTCCTGCTCATCGCGGCCGGGATCGGGCTGGGGGTGCGCGGCGGTTCCGGCGGACCGGTGCTCCTGCGCGGCCTCCTCCCGCCGGCCGCGCCCACCTGGGGCTCCGCCCCGTTCCGGTGGCTGGCGCTGGCCACCGCGGTCCTCCTGATCGCCGTGGCGCTCGTCCCGGAGGTCTTCTATGACTCACTCGTCTACCACCTCGCGGATCCTGCGCACTGGGCCCGGGCCCACAAGGTCGTGTGCCTTCCGTACAATTTCTTTTCCAACTTCCCATTCACCTTCGAGATGCTCTTCGCCGTCGGCTCGCTCTTCGGCGCCGATGAGATCGCCCGGCTGGCCCATGTGGGGATCAGCCTGGCGGCGGCGGGCCTGTTGGGGAAGATGGCGGCATGGCTCGCGGCGGGGTCGGGGGCCACCGGCGCGCTCCCAGGGGCGGCCGGCTGGATGGCCGCCGCCATCTACCTCACCACCCCGTTGATCACCAACAGCGCGTGGATGACCGGCATTGATGCGGGGCTCGTCTTCTATGAGGCCGGGCTGGTGCTGGCCGTCATCCTGTGGTGGGAGCGGCGCCGCAATCCCGTGCGCCTGCGGGGTGAGCCGCATGCGCTCTGGCTGGCCGCCGTGCTGGGCGGGCTGGGCATGGGCGCCAAGTACACGCTGGGCATGACCGTCGGCCTGCTCGGGCTCGGGATCGCCCTGCGGGCGGCCGCGCCCCCCGAACGCCGCGCCGAGGTCCTGCGCGGCTGGCTGGCGGCAATCCTGGTGATGATGGTGCCCGCCACGCTCTCCAACATCAAGGAAGTGCGCGACCTCACCGGGATCGGTGCGGTGGCTCTGCCCGCCCTGGCCCTGTGGGCCGCGGGCGCACTGGCGGCCACCCTCTGGCTGGCGCGGCGGTGGGGGTGGCGCCGGTCTGCGCGCGGCATCGCGCTGGCGGTTGCGTTCGGACTGGTGGCGGAACTGTTTGTCTCGCCCTGTAATGCCAAGGCCTGGCTGTTCACCCGGAATCCTGTCTATCCGTTCGCGTTCCGCGCCTTCG
>JAHFSL010000612.1:0-1704 GCA_023265785.1 Candidatus Coatesiibacteriota bacterium
GGTTCGGGACCCGGATGAGCGGCGGCTGCACCTCCGGCCATTGCATCGTGGGGGTTTCGGGGCTTCAACTGCCCAGTGTGTATGCCACGGCCACCTTTTTTGCCACCGGCATCGCCGCCAGTTTCGCGGCGGAGTGGCTGGTCCGGGGGGGAGCATCATGAAGCGGGCGCTGTCGTCAGTGGGATTCGGGGCGCTGTTTGCATTCATCCTGTCCCGGTCGGGTGCGACCTCGTTCACTTACCTGCACAACATGTTCACCTTCCGCGCGTTCCACATGTTCGGGTTGATCGGGACCGCCATCCCCGTGGCCATGACCGGGTTGTGGTGGGTGCGGCGGGAGAAGGCGGCGGGCCGGCTCCCGGCCACGGTACGCCTGCCGCAACGGCGGTTCCATCCCGGTGTGGTTCCGGGGGCGGTCCTGTTCGGGATCGGGTGGGGGCTGTCCGGCACCTGCCCCGGCCCGGCGATCATCCAGGTGGGCGAGGGCCACGGGCTTGCGCTCATCACCGTCGGCGGGATCCTGCTCGGCAACGTGCTGTACCGGGCCGTGCATGCCCGGTTTTTCACCTGGCGGCCTGAACGCTGCGGGTGATCGCTTCGATCCTCCCGCGCCCGGTGCGGGGCTGAAGAGAAAGCGGGCCGGCATGACCCCGGCCCGATGGTCCGGGTGGTGGTTCGCCCTGGTGGCCGCACTCGCGTTCGCCACGATTCCGGATTACGGTGCCAGCTCGGACGAACCCGGCCACCACGGGTACGGGATCAGGGTGGTGCGGTACTACCTGAGCCTTGGCCGGGACCGGTCCTCGGAACATTATTTTGACTATCACCGATTCGCAGGCGAAGGGTTGTTCGACGCGACGGCCGCCCTCCTCGAAACCATCTCGCCCCTCCCGCGCTACCCAACTCGCCATCTGCTGGGTGCGGCCGTTGGGCTGGCAGGGCTCGCGGGGTGCTGGCGGCTGACCGCGCTGCTGGCGGGGGACTGGGCGGCGCTCTGGGCCCTCGGCATGCTCGCGCTGACCCCGTTGTGGTGGGGTCACATGTTCATGAACGCCAAGGACATTCCGTTCGCGGCCGCCACCGTCTGGGCGCTGGTCGGGCTGGTGCGGATGGAACCTGATCCCACCCGGGCGCGGTGGCGGACGGTGCTCGGATTCGGGTGCGCGACGGGGCTGGCCATGGGGGTCCGGATCGGTGGGGTAATCCTGCTCGGCTACCACGCGTTGGTGTTGGCGGCTGCGTGGTGGCGGCCGAAACGGCGGGCGGATTTTGGGGCGGCCGTGGCCCGGTGGGGCGTGGCGGCCGGGGTGGCGTGGGGACTCATGCTGGCCGCCTGGCCGTGGGCGCAGGGGGCCCCGCTGGCGCGGCCGCTGGAGGCTCTCCTGCGCACGCCCCGGTTTCCCCACCCGATCACCCAGCTGTTCTTGGGTGAGCACATTCCGGATACGGCACTGCCGGGATGGTACCTGCCGGTGACCTGGGGGGTGACGCTCCCCGAGGTCTTTCTTGTCGCCATCCTCCTCGCCGCGCTCGCCCCCGCGCGACGGTATGCGCTGGCATACCTGGCGGTGGGAGTGCCGGTCCTCGTTGCGGTGGCGGGTCACGCTGTCCTGTACAACGGCTTGCGGCACCTGCTCTTTGTCCTGCCGCCGCTCGCGTGCCTGGCAGGGGCCGGGTTGGAACACGCGAGGCAATTCCTGCGGC
>JAHFSL010000612.1:1714-2190 GCA_023265785.1 Candidatus Coatesiibacteriota bacterium
TGCACCCGTACGAATACATGTATTACAACGCGTGTACCGGGGGCGTGGCAGGGGCCGCGGGGCGGTTCGAAATGGATTACTGGGGGCTGTCTTACAAGGAGGCGATCGAGGGGCTCGTGACCCGGTTGCGGCAGGTCCCGGACCCCTCGCGGCCGTGGCGGGTCCTGGCGTGTTCCGATGTCCAGCCGGCCATGACCTATATGCCGGGCCGGTTGCTGGAGCCCGCGGCGGATCCGGCCCACGCGGATTTTGTGGTCGGGACGGAATCGGATGGGACCGACTGCTTTCGCCGGTATGCAGGGCAGGATTTCTTCACGGTCGAGCGGTTCGGCGTCCCCCTGGCCGTGGTCCGGGACCTGCGACGCGGGACGGGCCGGTCCCCGTGACCCGTCAGGACCGGGGCCGGCACGTCCTGGTGTGGAGTCTGGGGGCGGCGGCGTGGGCCGCGTTCCTGGATTTTGGCCGGATTCCGTGGG
>JAHFSL010000613.1 GCA_023265785.1 Candidatus Coatesiibacteriota bacterium
ACCGGGCCATCGCCGCCCTCGAACTGTTCGCCGGCGGCGAGGCGCCCTTCTATCTGTCCGCCTCATTTCCCGATCCCCACCACGCCTTCGCCGTCCCCGACCCGTACTTTTCGATGTACGACCGCGCGGCCGTCCCGCTCCCGGTCCGCCACGAGGGCGAACTGGCCGATCTCGCGCCCCATTTCAGGATCATGCACGAGGAAGGCTACCCGCATCCACTGGCCGGCCGCCACGGCCGCACCCGGATGCCCGATGCCCACATCCGGGAGATCATCGCGATCACCTGGGGCATGGTGTCCTTCGTGGATGAGCAGGCCGGCCGGATCCTGGACGCGGTGGACCGGCTGGGGCTGGCGCGGGACACGATCGTCATCTTCACCTCCGACCACGGCGACCTGCTGGGCGACCATGGACTCCTCAACAAGGGGCCGTTCCATTTCGACGGCCTCCTGCGGGTGCCGTTCCTGGCCCGCTGGCCCGGCCGGTTTCCCGCTGGCCGGGTCGTGGCGTCACTCTCCTCCCACACGGACTTCGTCCCCACCCTGTGCGACCTCGCGGGCATTCCGGCTCCCGCCTACGGCCCGCCACCCGGAACCGGCACCGAGGCCGAGAAGCAGATGCGGCCCCTGCCGGGCCGGACGCTCACCCCCCTCCTGACCGGCGCCGCGGCTTCCGTCCAGGACGCCGTCGTCATCGAAAATGACGAGGACTACCTGGGCCTGCGCCTGCGGACCATTGTGACGATGGCGCATCAATTGACGATGTATGTCAACGATACGGGCGAGGAACCGTACGGTGAACTCTTCGACCTCCGCGCCGATCCCGGCCAGGTACGCAACCTCTGGGCTGACCCCGCCGCCGCCGCCACCAAGGCCCGGCTCAAGGAAGCCCTGCTGGTGGAACTCATCCGGACCGACTCCCGCCTGCCCCGCCGCACGAGCCACGCGTGACGCCGGCGGCCATCGTGTTGACGGCGGCCCTCGGCGGCGGGCCCGCCGCGGCCGCGGGTAGAATGCAGTCGATGGTGCAGGTCGCGCCCAACCACCGGTTTCTGGTCCGCGCGGACGGCACGCCGTTCTTCTGGCTGGCCGACACGGCCTGGCTCCTCTTCTACCGGCTCGACCGCGAGGAGGCGGAGCGCTACCTCACAGCCCGGGCCCGGCAGGGATTCACCGTGCTGCAAGTGATGGGCATCGTCGAGTTCGAGGAACTCCGGATGCCCAACGCCTACGGCGAACAGCAGTTCATCGACCGCGATCCGCTGCGCCCCAATGAGAAATTTTACGCCCACGTGGATTGGATCATCCGCCGCGCCGGCGAGCTGGGACTGACCATCGCATTCCTCGCGACCTGGGGAGACAAGGTGGGACCGGTGCTGTGGGGGAAAGGCCCGGTCATCTTCAATGAGAACGTCGCGCGGACCTACGGCGCGTGGCTGGGCACCCGGTACCGGACCACACCCAATCTGATCTGGGTGCTCGGCGGCGACCGGCCGCCCGTGCAGGACGATGCGCCCGGCGGGGTGAAGGACTTCCGGCCGGTCTGGCGCGCCATGGCGGCGGGGCTGAAGGCCGGCGACGGCGGGGTCCACCTGATGACCTATCACCCCATGGGTGGATCGAGTACGTCCACCCACCTGCACGCCGAACCGTGGCTGGACTTCAACATGATCCAGTCGGGCCACGGCGCGCGCAATCCGCACAACTGGGCCGTGATCGATCACGACTATAGCCTGGCGCCGCCCAAGCCGACGCTGGACGGCGAGGCCGACTACGAGGACCATCCCGTGAACTGGAAGCAGGAGAACGGCTGGTTCGACGACCTCGACGTCCGCCGCACCGCATACTGGGCGGTCTTCGCCGGCGCCTTCGGCCACACCTACGGCTCCACGCCGACCTTCCTGTTCCAGAAGCCCGGCACCGAGATGGGCGCCTTCGGCGGCCGCCGGACCTGGGAGGAGGCGCTGGCCCTTCCCGGCGCCAACCAGATGAAGTACCTCCGCGGGTTGGTCGAATCGCGCCCGTTCCTCACACGGATCCCGGACCAGTCCCTGCTCGTGGGCGATGCCTGCGCGGGCCCCGACCACGCCCAGGCCACGCGCGACGCCGACGGCTCCTGGGCGTTCATCTATCTGGCCTCCGGCCGGCCGGTTACGGTGCGGGCGGACCGGCTCACCGGCGCCACCCTAA
>JAHFSL010000614.1 GCA_023265785.1 Candidatus Coatesiibacteriota bacterium
GCCGGGGCCGGCCCCCCTTGCGGCACATGCCCCACAGCCGGCTGATCGGAATGAACCGGCACGAATGCCGCCACGGGCATGATCGGCTCTTGCGCCACCGCCGGTGGAGCGACCGCCACCGGAATCGGTGCCACGCCGGATGCGGCCGGCGACTGCGGCGGCTCCAGCAGAATTGCTTGCGCCGGGAGCGGCGTTGGCGCAGGCGTCCCCGGTGTAGGCGCACTCGACGCCGGCGAGCTCGGTACGGGCGGCATCGGTGGTGCAACCTCCGGCAGGCCGGCAAGTTGGCGGAGGACACGGACGACATCCACCATCGGCCAGGCCGCCGGGGGGATGGGCGGGGCGGCAGGAGCGGAGGGGAAGGCCGCAGCCGGGATGGCGCCCGGCGCCGGCGGGGCGGGCGGTGGCGCGACGGGCGAGGGGATGGGCCCGTTCGATGCCACGGCGACCGGGGGAAGCGAAACCGCAGTGACCGGTTGGCTTGACGGTGGCGCGGCATGGACAACCGGCAGGGGCTCGGATGCAAGGGCCGGTCCACGCACGGGTGCAGATGCCGGCGCAGGAGCCGGTGGAAAATCGGGTGCGGCGACCGTCAACGGCACCGCGGAACCATGGACCGGGGGCGCGGGCTCCTGAACCAGGGTGGCGGCCTCGTGCAGGACGCCCACGGTGATTCCCACCAGGGCGGCGACCTGGGTCATGATGGCCGGTTCCGCCGGCTGACCGGGTGGGAAACTGGCGATGCGCGGGAGGGAGGCCGCCGTGGTGGCAGGGACCGGCATCTCCGCCACCACCGATGGCGGGAGCGAAGGCAACCCGGCAGGCGGCTGGATCGGCACCGCTACCTGGGGCGGCAGGTTCATCCACTCCTGGGCCACCGCGGCCAGCCGGGCCGAGGCGATGGCAACAAATCCGGAGGGGATGGGCGTCGGCATTTCCATCGTCGGCAGAAACCCGGTCGGCTCGGGGGCTCCCGGCATGGCAGGTGCTGGAGCCACCATTCCGGCCGGTACCGGTCGGACGGCCCACGCGGGATCGGCAGCCAGCGTGGCGACGAACGCCGCGAAGGTGCGGATGGCCGGGACTTGCGGCGCAGTGTCAGCCAGCGACTGCGCGGCGCGGGCGACCGCTTCCAGGATCACCCGCGGCGGAACGGAAGGCATGGCGACCAACGGCGCCAGGTCGCGGATGATCGGCAGGATCGGGGCAGGGAGCGCGGGAGCCCCTCCCCCCACCGGCGTTGGCACGACCAGGGGGGACGACGGGGCGATGATGGTGGCGGGAGTCGTGACTGGCGATGGCACTGGCATGCTTGAACGCGCGGGGACGGGAGCGGGGGCCGCCGGAAGTGGCATGAACGGTCCCGCGGCCGCGAGATTTGAGGTCACCCACACGGGGAAGGTCGAAAGGGCCGCTGGCTGGGCGGGAGCGGGGACCTGGCCCGCCGTGTTGGTCGAAGGTGAAACAGGACCCGGCGCGGGCGCCATAACGAGCCCCGGCACGGGAGGCGGCGCCACCGGAATGGCGGCAATCGCAGGGGCGGTGAACATCCGACCGACGACATACCCGAAACTCATGGCCGGAACCGCAGCGGCCGACGCGAACACGGGGGTGGGACCCATAGGAACCGGGCTCGGCGCACCCGTTGGCGTCGAGGCAGCCGGAGCGGAAGCCACCTGAACCTGCGGGGCCGGTGCCATCACGGGAGGCGGCAGGATTCCCGCAACCGCAGGCAGGGAGGAAGGCAGGGGGACCGGACCCGGCAGGACGGGCCGGGAAGATGCCGGGACAACGGCCGGCGGTGCGAAGGTTGGTTGCGGCGCGGGGCCGGCCGGTAACGGGATTCCGGCGGGCGACAGGGTCGGCGGAGTCACGGCGGCCATGACATTCAGGACCGCCTGAATAAAGGCGGAGCGCGGGACCGACACGGGCGGCACACCCGCCTGCCGGGTGGTCGCGGTGAACATCGGTTCCCATGCCGCGGGTGCAGGAGCCGGTTGGGGTGCCTTCCCCGCCGGGGGCGGGATGCCCGGCACCTGGGCCGGGGTGGGAACGGAGGCAGGAACCGCCGTGGCCAGAGGCGCGGTGCCGGTGACCGTGGGCTGCGTGGGCACCCAAGCGGCCGCCTGGAAGCCGGCCGAAGTCGGCGGAGCCGCAGCAGGAGCGGGCGCCATCGGCGCTGGGAG
>JAHFSL010000615.1 GCA_023265785.1 Candidatus Coatesiibacteriota bacterium
ACATGGATGTCGTCGCCCGGCTGGCCGATATCTACTCCCGCCTCGGTCGCAACCAGGAAGCGGCCAGCCACTCCTTCACGGTGGCCCGGTTCTTCATGGAGAATCGGCTCTTCAAGCGGGCGCTCCTGTACTTCCAGCGCGTGGTGGAACTGGAGCCGACCAATGTGGAGGCGCGGATGGCGCTGGGCGAACTGCTCGCCCGCGAGGGGCAGGAACTGGAGGCGCGCAAGGAGTTTCAGGCGATCGCCGAGTACTACATTGCCCAGGGCGATCTGGACAAGGCCCAGCAGTGCTGCCAGAAGGCGATTGGCCTCAAGAGCATTGACGCGCATTGGCTCCTCGGCGACATCTTCATCCGGCGCAGCCAGTGGGACGAGGCCAAATCCGAGCTGGAGGCCTTCCTCAAGATCAAGGCGAACCACCTGCAGGCCCAGTACAGCCTGGGCGTGGTCCACCAGAACAAGGGGGCGCTGGACGACGCGCTCGGGGTGTTCGGAAAAATCCTCGGCAAACAGCCGGACCACGTGGACTCGCTCGAGCGCATGGCGGAAATCTACGAGAAGAAAGGGTCGACCAAGGACGCCCAGGCCCAGCGGTTGAGCCTCGCCCGCGTCTTTCTCAGCCAGCGCATCATGGACCGGGCGGAGGTGACGCTCCGCGGCCTCCTCGAAGCGGAACCCTCCCATCTTGAGGGACACAAGGTGATGGCGGAACTCCAGGAGATGCGTGGCATGCGCCGCGAGGCGGGGGAGTCGTATCTGGCCGCCCTGCGGACCGCGCGGGACGAAGGCCTCACTGCGGAAATCACCACGCTGGAAGGCAAGGTCAAGGCCATCGATCCCGCCCTGCTCGGGGCGGAACCCCCGACCGTGACCGAAGCCTCCCCGCCGGAGCCGGAGGATGCCGCTCCACCTGCCCCCGTGGCGGCAGCACCCGCGCCCGTCATGGCATTGCCCCGGCCAGCGGTGCCCTTGCCGCCGGCCTCGCCCGTGGCCCTGCACCCCGCACCACCCTCTGCCCAGCCTCCACTCGCCCCGCGCCCGATTGCGGCGGTGCCACCCCCGCCCGTCACGCCGGTGCCGTCCGTCCCGCGGTCGCCGATGGCGGCGACACCGCCGTCCCCCGTGCGGCCCTTGGTTGCGCCGGCCAGCCCGGTGGCCATGCCCCGGGTACCCGCCGCCGCGGTCCCCCCGCCGGTGGTGCCCGTGGCCCGGCCCATTCCCGCCCCCGCGGCCGCGGTCCCGCCCCCCGCTCCTCCGAAGCCCAAGGTGACCCTCACCAACGACCAGCGGGCCCGGCGGCTGTTGAGCATGGCGCAGAACTCCATCAAGCAACAGCAGTACGACGAGGCGCTCGACTGCCTGAACAAGGCCAAGGAGCTCGCCCCCAACGATGTGGAACTGAAGGGGGCCCTCGAGCTGGTGCTCCGGGAATATATGGCACATGTCACGGGGCGGAAAGCGCCGGCGGCCGCCGTCCCGGCGGCGCCCGTGGCTTCCGCCCCCGCGGTGCCGGCTTCACCGGCGGCCGCGGTCCCCCCGCCGGCACCCACCCCCACCCCCGTCGTGGCCGCGCCGGTGCCGGAAGTCGCAGTCCAGGCGCCGCGTTCGATGGAGGACCTGGAGCGACAGATCGAGGAGCGGATTCGGAAGGAATATGCGGCCCGCCAGGCACCGGCTCCCACGGGTGTCTCCCATGATCAGGTCCGGGAGCATGTCCTCGGCAAGGCGGAGCCGGTCCCGGCCGCTCCTGCCGCGGCCACACCCCCGGCACCCGCGCCGGTGGCGCCGCCTCCACCGCCCCCTGTCGCCGCTCCCGCCCCGGCCCTGCCCCCGTTGCGGCTTCCTGACCCGCCCCCGCTGCCGCGTCCGGAGCCCGCGGTGGCCGGAGTTTCGGCTTCCGCCTCCCCGCCGCCCGAACCGGCCATCCGGGCCCGGCCTCGGGTATCATACGTCTGATGCCCCGCCGTCCCACCCTCCCGTGAGGGAGGTGGCGCGGCGTTTGCCGTCTTTATGAGTTACGAACAGTTCTATAATCTCAGGGAACAGCCGTTCTCGAATGCGCCGGACAGCCGGTTCTTTTTCGAGAGCGACCAGCATGCGGAAGCCATGGTGCGACTGATGCATGCGATTGACACCATGAAGGGACTCACCGTCATGCTCGGCGATTCCGGGACCGGGAAGAC
>JAHFSL010000148.1 GCA_023265785.1 Candidatus Coatesiibacteriota bacterium
GGACCCATCGGTGCGGACCTGGCTCACCCGCCCCTGGACGTCGTAGTCGTACCGCAGGCGTTTGGCGCCCGGCGGGCCGCGGGCGTCGCGTTTGCGGTTCAGCCGGTTCTGGAGGTCGTACTCATACCGGGCGTGGTAGATGAGGGCGCCCGGCCCGATGACATCGCTCAAGAGGCCGCCTGCCGTGTACTGGTACTGGGTGACGACGGTCCCCACGCCGCTGGGGTGGGGGGAGGTCAGGCTGGTCAGCCGGCCCGTGACGGCGTCGTACCCCAAGGACGCCGCCACGGAGTCCGTGGATGCGGTGGAGTGGGCGACCACGGACACCAGCCGGGGACCTGTCCCTGAGGGGGTCCAGGAAAATGCGAGGAAATTGCCGTTGGGGTCCGCCATCCGCAGGAGCCGACCCTGCACATCGTACTCGCGCGTCACGCCGGTCTTCCGGCGCACGACCGCCCCCTTTCCCGTGACGGTCCCCGACAGGGCGCTCCCCGTGATGGTGAACGAGAGGGTCTCAAAGATGCCTGGCGGATTAAGAATCTGGCCGGTGAGCGTCAGGGTGAACGCGGGCTCCCGACCGTCCCCCCGCTCCTCCACAAAGAGGGTCGCACCCGAGGCCCTGTCGAATTCGGGCTTCACCTCGAACTGGTAACTGTGGGTCCAGCCGGGCCCCAGGACGCTCGTGAACGGCGTGCCCGAAACGGTCTGCGAGTCGCCGAAGAGCGTCACCGTTTTCGCCCGTTCGCTGTTGTAGGTGCGGACGAAGGTGATCGCCATCCCCGCGAACGGCAGGCTCAAGTCCTGCACGCTGAAAATCAGGTTGCCGCTCAAGGTGTTCACCCCGCCCGGCCCGATCCCCTGGTGGCCGTTTTCAGGATACCCGAAACTGGGCTGGTCGCACCCCGACCCCGTCCCGCTCCACTTGACCATGGTCCCATCCGCCGCCGTGGCGATAACCTCCTGCCCCACGACCGCGATGTCCCCGATGATGGCCTGATCCGCGACATGCAGGCGCTGGCGTTCAGTGAGGGTGGCCCGGTCGTACACGAGCAGGTTGCCCTTGAGATCCCCGAAGAGGATGGCGTCGGCCGTCAGCGTCAGGTTGCTCGTCGGCGTTATGGTGGGAGGAAGCGGGACGGATCCCACCACGACTCCATCGGTTTCCCGCAACACATTGATGAGATGGTTCCCGGCGTCCACGCCCACGATCTGTCCGTTGCCCGCGGCGACCTGTCCCCGGCCAAACGACCCGCCCAGCGGGGCCGTCCACTGGACCGCACCAGACACCGATGCCGGGTCGCGTGCGGCCAGCGTGCCATCATTCCGCCGACCGATCAACCGGGCGGGGGTGGCGAGCAGGACAATCCCCCCCGAAGGGAATTGAGGTCCGAAAAAGTCCATCGTGCCGCATCCTAATCCACACGCAAGGGAGAAGCTGGGGGCCAGATCCGAATCAGACGCCCTGGTCGCGCTGATTTCAGTGATGGAAGCCGCTGTCTGCCCCTTGGCGGGAGTATAGGTCAGCTCCCGGTATACCGGATGGTCCCATAGAAGACTGCAGAGACAAAAGTTAGGGTAGATGGTCCTTAGATATGCGGGTGGCCATGGATCCGGGGTCAGGAGGGAGTACATGGTCGTGCCCCTTTTGACCGGCCGAATATCGGTCGACGGCCCCACATTAAATGACCCGATTGAGGCCCCGGTCGCCTGTGAGACAAACCCGGAGAACCTGTACGGCCACTCGCCATTGAAAGCGTACATTCCTGAAAACGCACAGACATCCAGGTAGGGCACCGACACCTCATGCCCAGGAGGCGCGTCCGTCGCGGACCACCCGGAAAACCCTGTCGCGCTGGCGTCCGCCACCGCCCAGAGGCGGGCACCGGTGGCCGCGTCGAACGCCTGAAGCACCGTAACATGCGCCGAAAGGTCCGAGGCGGCGACGAAGACGCGACTAATAGCATTCGAGTCCGTCGCCGCGGCCGGCTGGATGCTTGTCAGTTGAAATATCGCCGGGTCTTGGGACCACACCGTGGCGCCTGTCGAGAACGAACGCGCGGAGAGGGTCCCGAACCCGCCCTGCGGACCCGGAGCTGAAGAAAATACTTTTCCTCCGAGGGTTACCGGGGGGCCGGCGGCCGCCACCGTTTTCCACGCAAACTTCAGGACAGGAGGGAGCGTGACCGACACCGATCCGGCGTAGGTGGATCCCCCCCGCACCCCGGTCCAGTCCAGCATCACGCTGCCTCCGGACGCCCCCGCGTGCGCACGGACGGCCCCCACGGTCAACATCAGCGCCAGCAACCCGGCAGACCGTTTCATGGATTGGTGAACAGCGTTGCGGAGATCACGGAATTCATCCGCACGGCACGGTAGGTCACCGTCCGAATAAGAGTGTTCTCGACGCTGTGATACCGGTACTCGATTTCCCCAGGAAAGGGCACTCCCCCCTCGGTACGCCACCGCACCGTGATCTCGTCCAGTACCTCTCCCCGGGCGCCATAGGTCAGCACATGCACAGGAAGACGGTCAGCACTGAGTTCCATTTCCTGCATCGGCTTCCCAGAGCTTTGATTCGTGGCACCCGCCGCCGCCACCGCGATGACGGGACCCACCGGGCCCCGGCGCACGCGGCACTCCCGTCCCCGCATCATGTCCGGGAGCTCGAACACCCATCCAGGCGGCGGCGACCGCTGGGCCTCCACTCGCGGGTGGCTGCCTGCGCTTTCACTTCGAGTCCGCCCGAGGTCTACACGGTAAATGAGATGGCGCACGCCACGCTGTTCCCGAGCCGGCTTGCCGGGGCGCTCGTCGCGGATTGTGGTCTCTTCCGTCACCTCCAGCGAGCGGATCGCCACACGAAGCCCGGCCAAGCGCCGGGACATCCCGCCGTCTTCAGGCGGGGCGGCCGCCCACCCGGCTCCGGACCGGGCACTTCCCGTCGCCAGCATGAGGAACAACACCGAACGCCCCCATGCCCGCCGGGAGGATTGCACACGCAGACCATACCACATGGATTTCAGCATCATCAATCGCAATGGTCAGGGGATTTGCCGCACCCCCGCCGTTCCATCACATACTCAGTTCACGGTGACTCGGTAGCAAACACATCCGGTGGTATAGACACCGGCCTGCGGGATGGTGAACCGGAGCCACCGCGAGGCGGCAACGGGGTTGCCGTCGGTCATGGCGGGCGGCGTGACCGAGGCGGCGGTCGAATACGCGACGAGGGGAAGAACGCCCCGGGTGTTGCCGCAGTCGAACGCGGCGGTCCCCGCCTCGGGCAGGAAGGTCGTCCCCACCGGCACCGCGTCCGTGATGACGAAGGTGAACCCGGACGCACTGCTGAAGTTGCTCCAGCAGACCCGGAACTGGACGATGTCGCCGGAGGCTCCCACGGTCAGGCTCGGGGTCTTGACCAGCTTGATGTCCGCCCCAACGACCATCGTCGCGGCGACGCCGGAGATCGAGCCGTCAATCGTGTCAATCCCGATGATGGACTGGAGGCCCAGCTTGTAGAGGGTCACATTGAAGAACAATTTCACCCCGTTCACCGCCGCCCCGCCGTTGCACCCGGCGCCGATGGAGGACGGCCAGGTGTAGTCGTAGGACTGCATCGCGGTGTTCTCGATCTTCGTGGCGGGATCGGTGGAGGTAAAGGAGGTGGTCCCGCAGTAATCCGTCTTGGTCGCCCCTCCCTGCTGGAGGACGAGCACCGTCATCCAGAAACTCTGCCCCGAGAAGACCGTCGCCGGCAGGATGATGGCGTAGTGCACCCCGGTCTGGAGGAACGGTGCCGTGTACCCCTTCTCCGGGCCCGCGTTGATGTACTGGCAGATGACATCCCCCGGCGTGCCCGATCCAAGCCGGGTGATCCGGATGTTCCGCTTGCGCCCGGGCTCCCCCAGGTCGGGATCGGTAAACGCGACGCACTGGTCGGGCCCGGTGGTCGTATAGGTGACGGTCGCCAACCCCTCCTTCTCGCACTGGATGACCATGCCCTTGGCGGGACAGAACACGTCAATGCTGTAAATGGGGGGGGAATCACCGATGGTCCCATCGTTGAAAATCTGGTTCACCCAGAACACGCTGCCGGTTTGGGCCCCGGTGTCCGCGTGCACGACGGAGCCTCCGCCCCAGCCCGCGAACGGCCGGGCGCCGTGATGAATCTGGATCGGCCCCCCACTCACCAACTCAACCTTGAACATCGCGGTACTGGATGCGTCGAAAAACGTCCCGTCAGAGTTGTACAACCGCGGATTGAGCGCCGTGGCGTACCCCCACGGAACGACATGCGTACCCTGGAGCCGCCAGGTGCCCGAGGATCCGCGCATGTTGATCGGAATTTCCGCGGGTCCAACCACCGTATCGGGAATGTAGAGCCACACCCGGTACATCGCGTCCACGACGCCGAGGTTCCCGATGGATTCCTTGGTCAGGTTCCCGTAACCCTGCGCCACGCCGTAGAAGGTCTCGCCCGCGAGTCCCACCACGTTGCCGCTCTCCCGGACGGGCATCATGGACGAATCGTTGAAGCACGGGCACCCGCACCCCAGCGTGCTCAGGAACTGGTACCCCTGGTGCACCACCAACTGGCACTGGGAGGAGATGCTCCGGTACGCCCCCTCCTGCCCGAGCGTGGTGGTGGGCCAGGAGGCGCCGCTCTCGCCGGCCAGGTCAAACGTCGTCCGATAATCCCAGGACAGGCTCCCGTAATTGAACTGGAACACATGGACGGTGGTCGGCAGGCTGGTGTCCACCCCGCCGTATGGATCCTTGCCCGTGTTGATGAAGAACATCTCGGTCCCCGAACCCTGGATGGTCGCGTTGTACGAATTCTTCCAGAAATAGTGTCCCAGCCCGACATAGGAGAGGGTGTTGGAGGGGGCGTAGGTATGGAAATCACCGCACTGGCTTCCGAGCGTCGGCTGGGACTGCCAGTCCACCGGCGAGTTCGAGGTGATCTTGTAGAGATGCTGGTAGGGCGTGCCGCCCGCCACCAGGTGGGCATACCGCGCGGGAATCCGCTCCGCCTTGCACCCCGCCACCGTGGTCGGGCCGGAGCCGATGCCGCCCGCCGGGCACAACCCGCCGTTCCCGGGGAATCCCCCGATGCAGTCCCCGAGCAGGCACCCGATGGAGGCGCTCGGGCCACCGGTTCCGGCCCAGCCGGCGACATAGTCGAGCGACCGCAACTCGAACTGCGTTTTCCGGTTCAGCGGGAACATGGAGAGGGCATCCCCGTCATCCGGTTGGGCCCACCGGTCGCCGGCGTAGGCGACATACGAAATGTAGGTCGTCGGCAGGATGATCGGCGCGAGGTGGGCGAAATTCGCCACGAGCCCTGAATTGCCGGTCCCGTTCACGATGTTGGTGCGGCCGTACTCCTGCAGGCTCATGATGTTGATGGCGGTCGCCCCGGCGGTGGTCGCGCCCCGCACCTGCGACTTCCACCGGAGGGCGATGGTGAACTGGGGCGGCATGTCCAGCCGCCAGGTCAGGATCGTGTTCCCGCCGTTGGTGAGCCGTCCCGGGGTGGCGGCGGCGCACCCACCCGGGGTCATCGTCCAGCCCGCGCACGGGTCATCAAACCCGCACCCGGCGCACCACGGATCGAGGACCGGCGGCACGGTGTCCCAGATCCGGACATCCCACCAGGTCTTCGTGGTGGACAGGTTCTTGACGAAGATGGAATAGATCATTTCGTCGGGCGGCTGGCCGTAACTGGGCGAGAACAGGACGTCGTTGTCGCCGATGATCCACAGCATGAATCGCTTGGTCACCGTCTGGGCGGTATTGCTCGGCATGTAGGGGCAGGTGGCACCCGCGAAGGCGCCGGTGGCCACGTTCGCCAGCCGTGCCCCCTCGGGCGCGGCGACGTCCCCGGAGCCCGGTTCGAAGGTCTCGCCGTTCCCCCAGTCCACGCTCAACGAAAACGTAATCTGCCCGGTCGGCCCGCCGGCCGTGGCCAGGGGTCCCCCGAAGGTCCACTGGAGGCGGATCGGCGGTCCCCAATCGGGATCAAACCCCGCATCCGGCGCCGGCGTCGCACTGCCGCCCACGTAATGGGTGTAGGGCGGCAGGGTGTCCCCAATGGTGATCGAGGTGAGGCTCCCTGCCCCCGGACGGCCGTAAAAGAGCGTGAACTGAACCGTGTCGCCCGGCACGGCCGTCGTCGGCCCGTCCTTGAAGACGTACTGGATGGTGTGGTCGGGTCCCACCGCGTCACCCGAAGGCGCCTGGCACCCCTTGCTGTCGCTGACCGATCCGATCGCAAACCCCCCCGCCGTCGGAAAGCCCATCCGGACCGTGGCACCGTTCGCGGGACATCCGGCCACGTCCACATAGATGTCCGCATTCAGCGATCCGCCGCACGCCGGATTGCCGCACAGGTCCGCGCATCCCGAGAAATCCACCGTGCTTCCGCCCCAGGTCCACGCGGGCAGGCTCCCGCTGTCCTCCAGATAG
>JAHFSL010000616.1 GCA_023265785.1 Candidatus Coatesiibacteriota bacterium
GCCACCGCGGGGACCGCGGACGCGGGGCCTCGAACCCGCCCCGTGTCCTTCATTCCCGACCGGGCCGGGCTGTATTCCGCGCTCTTCGGGGTGGACCGGCTGACCTCCACTGCGGGCACGCCGGCCGCAACTTCCCAGGGGGGGTCGGAGGCGGTCCAGAACCTCAAGCAGACCGCCACCACTTCCGTGGTCAATGCCGTCCTGTCGCGGATCGGAAAATTGCTCTTCCTCGACTCGCTGTCCATGCGCAAGTCGGATATTGCCAAGCATAAGACCCGGCCGGTGGCCCCGGTCAGCGGCGCCGCGGGGACGGCGGCGGGGGGGGCGCCAGCCGCCTCGTCCGGGCTGGTGGCCAGCACGCTCCAGAACAACGAGTTCACGGCCGGGAAGGCCCTGACCCGCAACCTGTTCCTCAACATGCACGGAATCATGCTCGACTCAACCGCCCTGTCCCAGCGCAGCGTGTCCGGGGTGCAGACCCAGCAGAGCACCTCCCTGGGGTTGACCGCTGAACTCGAGTACCGCCGCTCCTTTTACAAGTTCACCCTCAAGCGGCGGGCCTTTGCCCTGCCCGACGACCCGAAGCCCAAGGACTACCTGGGCGAGGGGGAGCTGTACCTGGGGGGCGAGATGAGCCAGAACTTCACCGGCGTCAGCCAGCGCGAGCCCTTCCGGTGGTAGGGGCGCTCCGGGGGGGCGCCGTGGGCCTGTTCCTTGCGGCAGCCCCGGTGGCCACCACCGCGGCTCCCCTCGAGGTCCGGGTCGTGGCACTGGTGGAGAGCGGTCCCGCCACCTGGCCGGACCTGCCGGTGGGCGCGTTCATTGATCCGGACACGCTCTCCTTCCGCCGTAAGGAATTTCTCAAGGCGGCGCCGGGCCTGCCGGTGCGGGACCCGGCCGTGGTGCGCGCGCTGGCGGCGGCGCTGGCACCGCTGTCCCGGGAGGCGCGCCATGACACCCGCCGGGTGTTGGATACCCTCGGGGACTGGGCGGGCCGCAACCTGGTCGAGGAGGGCGGCGGCGTCACCGCTCCGGCGCAATGGCGCGATGCCGCGGCGGTCCTGCGTGGGGGAAGGGGGAACGGGTTTGAACTGGTCCGCGCACTCACCGTCCTGTGCCGGGCCGCCGGCATTCCGGCACGGCCCTCCTGCAATGGGGGTCCCGTGACGGTGGTGTATGGCGCCCCGCGGCGGAGTGCGGGAATCTGGACGGTGTGGGATCCCCTCCATCCGGGCGGGGCGTCCCGGACCCTGCCGGTTCTCTGGCTCCCCCTGCGGGCGGGGGAGGTCCTGCCGGTCGCCGTGAAGCCCCCGTCACCGGGGGGGTGCCGGTTGGTCCTGGAACACCGGCGGTGGCTGGATGAGGCCGCGGCCCGTGCGGTATTTGCCACGCTCTCGGTGACGGGGGCGTTCCCCCCGGGGCTGGTCGTCCCGCCCGCGGCCGGCACACCGTCCCGCTGGGAGGTCTGGGCGATCGGGGCGGCCTTTGCCGAGGCCCCGCCCCCCGGGACGGTCCTGCGCATCCCCCTGCCGTATGTGAAGGAGCTGGGCACCGGGACGCGTGCCCATGCGGTCTGGGTCTCGGATCCGGCCCGCCGGTTCGCGGTCTCGCCGCCCCAGTCCGAGACCGACCAGGATTTGGGCGGCATCCTGATGACGGTCGCCCTGCGGCTCTAGGGGCGCCCCCGGTGCCGGAACTTCCCGAAGTTGAGACCCTCCGACGGCAATTGGAGGGGACGCTGGCCGGCGCGGTGTGGACGCAGGTGACGGCCGTGCCCTCATCCGTGTTCCGGACCCCGGCCCGGGAGATGGCCGGGCGGCTGGCCGGCGCCCGGCTGGTTCGGGTGGGGCGGCGGGGCAAGGTGCTCCTGCTGTCCTTCGACGGGAGCCGGACCCTGCTGGTCCATCTCGGGATGAGTGGCCAGCTCCTCCTGTGCCCTCCCGTGACGCCGCCTCCGCGCCACCACCACCTGACGGTGGGGCTGGAGGACGGGCGGACGCTGGTCTACCGCGATCCCCGCCGGTTCGGATTCGTCCGGTTGGCCGTGGACGCCGACCTGCCGGCCCTGCGCGAACTGGCGGGGGTGGGGCGGGACCCGCTGGACGGGTCGCGCTCCTGGGAGGAGTTTACCTCCGGGTTTTCCGGCCGCGCCGGGGCGGTGAAGGCCGTCATCCTCCAGCAG
>JAHFSL010000617.1 GCA_023265785.1 Candidatus Coatesiibacteriota bacterium
CGTCCACGCCGCATCCCGGCGCGGGCCCACCGTCACGGTCCCGCCCAGGATGTGGTTGAGGCTCCCCCACCGCTCCGCCGTTCCGAACGCCCCCCGCTTCACGACCAGGTTCGCGAGCCCGCTGTCCATGGAGGCGTCGGTCAGCCCGCTGTAGGCGAACCGGAACTGGTTCTCGGCCACCGGATCGGGTGCCGTCGCCGCGGGCGGCGGCCGGTTGGACCCGTCAAAGTTCACGCCGAGCACGGTCCCGTGCTCCGGGGCGTTCTCGGAGTGGAATTCGCCACTCAGTTCTGGCACGAACGGATGCGTTGCGGTCGCGTCGAAGTGTGTCCGGTGCGCCGCGGCCATGGTGATCTCAAACGGCTTGCTGGCTCCCCGATGGGCGTAGATGCGGACCAACCCCAGGGCGGTCGAGTTGACCAACGGCACGTACCGGGTCACCCCGAATGAGGTGGACCGGTACCTCACCCGCAACTCCACCTCAAGATTTTGTTCACCAAACGCATTGCAGGCATCAATGGTCGCCCGGACCGACGCGAAGTGTTGTCCGTATGCCATGGGCGCATTGGGCACCAGAAACGCGCTGAAACCCTCGCCCTGTTCCGCACCGGTCGGAAATGTGCAATCGGCCTTGTTGGGTTCGTCAAAGGGGGCGTCGAGCAGCCACTGGGCGTGCTTGGGGCACCCGCCGGTCGCAGGAGTCTGTACCGTAATCTCCGAATCGATGTCCATACGCTGCGTGAAGTCCACTCCAAAGATGGTGGGACCTTCGCAATGGGTATGACTTCGGCTCTCCTCCTTAGCGTTCAAGGTCTGGATTCGCATCGGGAACTCCTCGAACTGCTCCGTCCCGGTCTTGCGCAGGGTCACCTCCTGCGAAATGGGCACATCGTACCGGCCACTGCCGGTCACGGTGAGGTCAAACCAGGCCCGTGGCACCGGGGAGATGGCCCCCAGCAGGGTGGAGGAGGGCTGGGCCTGCAACGCCAGGATGACCCGCGCCTCCTGATACGCCACCGGCCCGCCGCCGGACAGAGTGGCCGAGAACCGCACGAGGTACTCCCCGTCGTCCACCGCCCGACCCGTGCCGGTCCAGGTGAAGCGATAGGTCCCGGCGGCGGGGCCGACATCAAATCGGGTGGCCGAGCCCCCGAAAGTCCGCGACAGGGTCACCCGCGCCGCCGCCACCGGTCGGTTCAGCGTGGCCGTGATGTACAGGGTGTCGCTGATGCCGTCCCGGTACGGGGTGAGGACCACGGGGGAAACGATAAGGGTGGTGCACAGTGGAATCGGGACGAACGCCGTGGCCGGCAATTCGTTGCCCGCCGTATCCCGCACGGTCAGGAGCACCGTGGCGCTGGGGGCACCGCCCAGCGTCGCCGTCTCCAGCGCGGCCAGCAGGTCGTCATGCACCGCCAGCCCGGACCGGACCAGCGGCACGGCAGTCCCGCCCTGCGGCAGGACATCGACCGTCCACTCTTTGAGCACATCAATGCCCGTCGCGCTCGCGCTCCCCCGCACGAGCAACATGCCGGCCTCGTCCACGGTCGCGCTCACGGCGGCCAGCAGGAGCGAGGCATCGGGCACATACAGGACGATCCCGGAAGCGGGGGCCAGCCCGGCGGCGCTCTCATCCCGCGCAGCCAGAACAAACGCTCGCGGACCTCCCAACGCGTCATTCGGGGTCAGAGGCCCCGTGAACTGCGGCGTCGCGCCGTTGCGCATCCCGGTCACCGTGACCGTGAACTGCGGATTGTTCCCGTCCACGGCCAGGAACGAGACGGCGGTTGCCGAGCCGAAGACCGAAACCGCCAGCGTCGTCGTCTCCCGAAACGGATTGGGCGAGGCGACGAGGTTGCGCAGGCCGGCCGGCGTCGCCAGCGTGATGTCGCGGGCCAAAGCGGCGTCCAAAACCGTCGTCGCCGAGGCCGTGCCGCCCGCCAGCCCGAAGACGAAGAGCCCGGCTTCATAGGTTGTATTGGAGAAGGAGGCGATGTCCCACCGGGCCAAATTGCCATCGGCGATCTGGATGACGGACAGGGCCGGATCACGGTCGGGACCGAGGTAATAGCCTTCGGGCATGGGGAGGAAGACCCAGCCGGTGGCAGACAGGTCGGCCGCCGTCAGTCCGGTCCAGGCGGTCGCCGAGACCGGCTCTTCCTGCGGCCGGACCCCGACC
>JAHFSL010000618.1 GCA_023265785.1 Candidatus Coatesiibacteriota bacterium
GCCTCCCAGGCCAACTGGCGGCCGAGTTCCTTCCGGACGGCCTGCACCGAGGTGCCGAAGACCATGGAGTCCGGCCGCGAGAAATAGATGAACTCGAAGATGCACATGGACTGCCGCGGCGCGGTAAAGGGGCGCAGGGAGCGCAGGCCGGAAGCGTCAATCACCAGCACCTCGCCCGGCTCGATGTCCCGGACATATTCGGCCCCGATCAGGTCGAAGGCGCAGGACTCGGAGGCAATGGCGTAGGCCCCGTCCCTGATCTTGCCCAGGCATAGCGGCCGGAACCCGTTCGGGTCGCGCGCCGCCACCAGCGCCGACTCGCTCATGATGGCCAGCGAGTAGGCGCCCTGGCACGGCGCCAGCCCGGCCACCACCCGGTCGGCAAAAGTCGGGCCATCCGCCAGCCGGATCGCGTGCATCATCCCTTCGCTATCCGTCGTGCTCTCAAAGGCCACGCCTCTGGCCTCCAGCCCGGCTCGCAGGGGGGTCGCATTCACCATGTTGCCGTTGTGCGCCACAGCCACCCAACCACCGTCCGGACCCTTGCCCAGGAATGGCGCGGCGTTCCGGGCATGCGAGGCTCCGGTCGTGGAGTACCGCACATGCCCGATGGCAATCGTCCCCGGCAGGTCCTCCAGCGTGTCCTTGTCGAAGACATCCGCGACATGCCCCTCACCCTTATGGGCATGGATGATGCCGGCATCCGACGAAACGATCCCAGCCGCCTCCTGCCCCCGGTGCTGGAGGGCGTAGAGCATGAGGTACGCGAAGTTCGCGGCCTCCGGATGGCCGAACACGCCGCACACGCCGCACTCCTCCCGCGGCTTGTCCGGGTCACCCCTCAAATGTTGGGCGGCATTCATCGGGATGCCTGCATTATAACCGGTCGCCAGGCGGACCCGGTCAGCCGAAGAGTGCGGTCAGGGGGCGGGCGCGGGCGGAGGCCAGCCGGGCCAGCGGGAGGTCCACCACGGTCCGTTTCGCGGCGGACAGCCGCAGACGGTCGCCGCCGGTGGTTCCAAGCACGGTGACGGCCAGGGCGCCGGCGAGCCGCCGGAGGGCCGGCAGGTGGGCGTCCGGCAGGCTCACGATGGCGCGGGACGGCCCTTCGCCGAAGAGGGTGCGCGCATCAGGGACACCGGCCAGCGCCGCATCGCATCCCAGCACGCCCGCATCTGAATCTGTTCCGGACACACAGCACTCAGCCAGCGCCAGCAGGTGGCCGCCATCCGAGCAATCGTGCGCGCTGGAGAGAATCCCCGCCTTGGCCGCGCCGACCAGGCACCGGTGCAGGGCCAGTTCCGCAGGCCAGGAGGGGGCCACCGGCCGGCCGCCGTTGCGACCAGCGAACCGGGACTGGTACGCCGAGGCGTCCAGAGTGACGCGTGAGGGTCCCAGCAGGACCACACGGTCCCCCGCCTGCCGGAACCACTGCCGGACCGGTTGCCAGCCATCCAGGACGCCCAGCATGCCGATCATCGGGGTGGGCAGGATGCCCTTCCCCTCATGTTCGTTATAGAAGGAGACATTGCCGGAGACGACGGGGGTCTTGAGTTTCCGTGCTGCCAGGGCGATGCCCCGCACCGCCTCATGGAACTGCCAGAGGTTGCCCGGCCGGTCGGGATTGGGGAAGTTGAGTCCGTTGGTGAATGCCACGACCCGACCACCCGCACATGCGACGTTGCGGGCCGACTCGGCCATGGCCAACTGCCCCCCAATGAAAGCATCCGCGCCCACCAGCCGACCCGGCCCGTCCACGGAGCAGGCGATGAGTTTGTCGCTTCCCTTGAGCCGCAGGACCGCGGCGTCGGAGCCGGGCAGGAGCACCGCGTTGGTGCGCACCATGTGGTCATACTGGCGCCAGACGGAGCGCTTGGAGCCCAGCGAGGGGGTGGCCAGCAGGGCCAGCAGGTCGGCGGCCGGGTCGCGCCGGCGCGGCAGGCGGGGCGCCTTCGGGGTCACCAGCCGGACGGGCCGCGGCAGGGCATGCAGGGGGACGCCGTCGGCCAGCGCCAGCGGCGGGACATCCACGACGAGCTTCCCGCCGGCGGTCAGCCGGATCCGGCGGTGCGCGCGGACCCGTCCCACCACGGCCAGCGGGATCCGGTACTTCCCCACCACGGCACGGACGGCGGCCCACCGGCGCGGTTCGACGACCAGGAGCATGCGCTCCTGCG
>JAHFSL010000619.1 GCA_023265785.1 Candidatus Coatesiibacteriota bacterium
GCACGGGCAATTACTCACGGGCGACCGGGGCCACCTTCCTTGATCCCGGAACGGGGCGGGGCGCCGGCTGGGCCGGGCCCGGGACCGATTTCACCGACGCGGTCTTCGGGCGGGGCGGGACGATTTGGACGCGCGCTGACGCGATTCGCGGCAAGGATGGCTGGTGGACGATTCCCGTCGCGGCCCGGATCATTGAGGCGCTCGGGGCGGGGCTCTCGCGCGGGCTGGCGCTGGCCGATGACTCGGGTCAGACCCGGGCCAACAATTATTTCTTTGCCCGGGAGCAGTCGGGAGGCGGCGCGGTCCTGGAGGTGGAAGCGGCGGACCCGGTGATTCCCACGGGCCGGCGCCATGGGGTCGAGGTCAGCGTGGTGCCGTGGCCCGCCGGCGCGGACGGGTCGCACGGTGCGGTGGAGGTCAGTTGGGACGGCCCCCCCGGGCCGGGTGCGGCAACCGGCATCCTTGGCTACCATGTGCGCGTCGTGGTGGCCGGTGTCCTGCCGGACGACCTGCCCCGCTGGCAGGTCCCGGCGCCCGTACCCGGGGAGCGCGCCAGTATTCTCCTCCCGGGCGTTCCGCCGGGGGCGCAGGTCCTGGCGGAAGTCTTTGTCGTGGAGCGTGCCTCCACCCCGGGCGGATTCGGTCGGGGGGCAGGGTTTGCCTCGGCGGCCGGCCCGGCGGTGGAGCCGCCCCGGCTCGCACGACCCCCCGCGGGCGGTGCCGGGGGGCCAGCGCCCGCCGGGGGGCTCACGGTGTGGGCCGTGCCCGACGGCGTCAAGGTGAATCCCGTAACGGGGTCCGTCCTGGAAGAGACGGCCGTGAGCCATATGCGGGAGATGAATCCGTGCTGGAACGGCCGCGATGCGACCATCCGACTGGCGGCACTGCGGGGCGAGTGGGTGGCGTTCTCGCTGGTCGTGGAGGGCCGGGGCACGGTGCGGCTCGAGCCCGGCGACCTGACGGGACCCCATGGCTTCTCCCTGTCCGCAACGGCCATGATGGGTTCGCGGCTGGTCTACCAGCACCTCGGCCCGGGGGCCACGGAGTGGTTCGGTGATCCGCTGGTCCCGCTCCCGCCGGGCGCGGCCGTGGACCTGACCCAGGCCGCGGGAAACTCGGGCGGGGCGGGACTGCCGGGCCAGAACAATCAGTCGTTCTATGTGGAGTGGTTCGTCCCGGCCGGGGCGCAACCGGGCCGGTATCACGGGTCCCTCACGGTTCGGCCGACCGCGGGCCAGCCCGTCGTCATCACCCTCGTGCTGGAGGTCGCCGCGGCGACCCTGCCGCGCGAGGCGCACTTCACCTTCTCGCTCAACGCCTACGACTCCCCGGGGACGGGTGAACCGGGGAGCGACAGATTCCTCGCCGGGGAACGGGCGTGGTACGCGCTGGCCCATGAGCACCGGGGCACCCTGGCCATCCTGCACTACAGCCATTCCGGGAACTACGCCGAGGGGACGGTGCCCGCGGTGGCGGGGGAGGGTGCGACGGCCCACGTCACCGACTGGACGGCGTGGGACCGGCGGTTCGGCCCGCTGTTCGACGGCGCCGCGTTCGGCGGGACCATGCGGCCGGGGGTGCCGCTCGACCACTTCTACCTGGCGCTGTGCGAACACTACCCGACCCCGATGGCGGGCGGTTACCGCTGGAACGACACACCGTGGGAAGACCACTGGAAGGTGGCCGGACCCATCGAGGAGGGATTCACCCCGGCGTGGCGGGACCGGTGGGTGGCCGTGGCGCGTGACTACGACCGCCACATCCGGGCGAAGGGCTGGCACACCTCCATGCTCGTATATCTCAACGACAAGTACGATTTCAAGCAGGTGGACGCCAGGACCGGCCGCCGGGGTTCGGGGGTCAGTTTTTGGCAGTTCGATGAGCCGATTCATTCCGATGACTTCCTGGCCTTGCGCTTCTTCGGCGACCTGCTCCGCACCGCGACCGGCGGCGCGCCGGGGCCGCTCAAGTTCCGGGCCGATGTCTCCACCCCTGAGTGGAGCCGCGACCTCCTTGATCCCGTGCTCGATCTGGAGGTCTCGGGCGGCTACGGCGGATACCGCCGACTCCTCGACCGCGCCCGGGACCAGCACGGCCGGACCGTCTGGACCTATGGCTCCACCCCACCCGCGACCGAGTCCGCCCTGAAGATTTCTGCACAGGCGCTGGATCTCT
>JAHFSL010000149.1 GCA_023265785.1 Candidatus Coatesiibacteriota bacterium
GAGGCGCAACTCCTCCTTCAACTGCTCCTTGCCCTGCGGTGAATTGACCTAGCGGAAGGTCTTGCCCCCGACTTCACGAATGATCAGGTCGCGCACCTGCGGCTCGCGCCGCTTCACCTCGTCCAGAAACAGCGCGGCCTGCTTCTCCGACTTGTTGTCCGAGTTCAGCTCAAGCAGGATCGTGGCCTTGAGGTACCGGTTGGATTCCCCGAGCACGTACACCTGGTCGGTAATCGTCACCGTCGGGCCGGGAAGGGGCACCTCGCCCGGCTTCTTCTTTTGGGGATTCAGTTTGGCCATCACGGACAGCGACCCCACGACGAGCCCCATCCCCAGGACGACCAGGGCGAAGGCGTTGAGAGCCACTCCGGCCTGCAGGAGTCGGTAGAGGGGACCACGGGGAGGAACCGGGGGGGCCATTTCGACTCCCCCATCACTGGACCGCGAAGCTTGTGAACATGACTTCCTTGACCTCCCCCCGACTCAGCAGGGCATTGATGCGAACCCGCAACTCTTCCTTCAGCTGCTCCTTGCCCGCCGGGGTACTGACGTCCCGGTACGTCTTGCCGGAGATCTCGGAGATGACCAGGTCCTTGATCCACGGCAACCGCTGGCGGGCCTCGTCAAAGAAGTCCGCCGATTCCTTTTCCTTCATGCCGGTCACGTCCAACTCGACCTGCATGGTCGCCTTCATGTACCGGTTCATCTCGCCGAGGTTGTACACGGAATCCTCGATCCGGAGCGAGGGACCCGGCATCCCGGCCCCTTCCGCCACGCCCTTCTTTTCCGGGCGGTTCAGCTTGGTCATGGACAGCGCCACCCCCACCCCGATGGACGCCAGTAGGAGCACCAGGCTGACGGTATTCAGGGTGATCACCGTTGTCAGGAGGCGGCGCTGCTTCCTCTCCTCGGGATTCTGGGCGGCGGCCGGGGGCGCCATGGTCAACTCCCTCCCGGCGCGGCGGCCGGCGCGGGCGGAACCGCGGGCGCCTGCGGCGGCGCGGGGATCGGGGCGGGCGCCACGGCCTTGGCGGGACCGGCCAGGATGATGACGTCAATGCGCCGGTTGCGCGCCCGGCCGGCATCGCTCGTGTTCGGCATGACCGGGTGGTGCTCGGCATAGCCGGCCGCGGACAGGAGGGTCGCGGGCACCTTGTCCGTCTCGATCAGGTACCGGACCACGGCCGTGGCCCGGGCCGTGGAGAGCTCCCAGTTGGACGGGTAACGGCCGCCATGCGTGGGGAGGTCGTCCGTGTGCCCCTCGACCAGGACCGGCAGGCGGGCCTCACGGATCGGACCCGCAACGGCATCAAGCATGGACTTCATCTGGGGCTTGACATCGGCACTGCCCCGGTCAAAAAGAACGTTGTCGGTCAGCAGGCGCACCACGATTCCCCGCTCATTCGCGAAGACCTGGGCGCCCTCGCCCTCGCCACCGGCGCCCTGCACTGCCGCGGACAGCCGTTCCACCAGGTCGGGGATGATCTTGTCGCCATTCCCCTGCAGGAAGGTCGGACCCTGTTGCAGGACCCCGCCGAATGCCGCCCGCAGGTACTGGGCCAACTGCTTGAACTTGGCCGCATCAATCATGCTCATGGAATAGAGCATGATGAACAGGATCAGGAGCAGGGTGATGAGGTCGGCGTAGGTCAGGAGCCAGCGCATTCCGCCGGCCCCGTCGTGGCCCCCGCCGCCGCCGCCGTGTCCCCCACCCCTTTTCTTCATATGTGCATCTCCCGCAAGAGTGACGCGCTACTTCTTGGCCACAGGGGCGGCGGCGGCGGGCGCGGCTTCCTTCTCATCGCGGCCGCCCTCACCCTTGGCGGCGATGGCCATCTGCTTGAACTTGGGCGGCAGGTAGGCCTTCAATTTTTCCTCGACGATGCGGGGGTTATCCCCCGTCGAGATCGAGCAGATGCCGTCAATCATGATCTGGCGCAGGAGGACTTCCTCCTCACTGCGGACCTTGAGTTTGCCGGCGATGGGCAGCCAGATCAGGTTCGCCATGCCGATGCCCAGCAGGGTGGCGCCGAAGGCGGTCGAAATGCCGCGGACCATCGCGGCGGGGTCGTCCAGACCCCGGCCGAGCAGGTCGATCAGCCCCATGACCGTCCCGACGATCCCCAGCGTGGGGGAATAGCCGCCCATCGTCGTAAAGAAGCCTTCGCCCTGCTTGTGCCGCGACTCGAGGTAGGTGAGGTCCGTTTCCATGATGTTGCGGACGAGTTCCACGTCCGTGCCGTCGACGACCAACTGCATCCCCTTCTGGAGGAACTTGTCGTCCAGGCCGTCCACGTCCTCTTCCAGGCCCAGCAGTCCCTCGCGGCGGGCCTTGGAGGCGAAGTTGACGAGCGAGGTGATCGTGCCCATGTAATCCATCTCGCCCTTGGTCACAAAGGCGTTGCGCACAACGTTGGTGATCGCATTCAGGAACACCGGCAGGGGGTATGACATCAGCGTCGCCCCGAAGGTGCCGCCCACGATGATGAACGCGGCGTCCAGGTGGAAGAAGGCCGCAAAGCTCCCGCCGACCAGGATGACGGCGATGGCCAGTGATCCGAAACTCAACAGCAGTCCGGCGACGGTCGCGATATCCATGGTGTGTCAGTCCCCTCCCAGAAGCGTTCTTACGATCCGTTGACCCTGACCCGCACGGCCGGCAAGGCTCGCTGGCGGTACTCCACGACCCGGCCCACCACCTCGTCCACTGACTCCCTGACCACCACCTTGCGGCCGGTGGTAAGGGAAATGATGGTTTCCGGCGTGGCCTCGATGAACTCCACGTGGTCCGCGTTCACCACCAACTCCCGGTTGTCCAGTCTGGTGACCTTGATCACGCGCAATCCCCCACAATCCCCATTGAAGCACGGGGTCCCGGAATGCGCAAGACCCCCCTAAAACCACTGTCAATGCGTTGATAGACCCCTTCCCCCTTCCCGGGGAGGAACGGGGAAACCCGGGAGCGGCCGCCATCGGCCGTCCCGGGCCCCCCTCCACCCTCAACGCGTCACAAACCGGGGAAGCTTACCGCCCCAGGTTGATCAGCGTATCCAGGATCCGGTCGGACGTCGTGATGAGCCGGGCGTTCGCTTCAAACCCGCGCTGGGCGACGATCATGTTCGTCAGCTCCTGCGAGAGATCCACGTTGCTCTGCTCCACCACGCCGCCGACGACGGAACCCCGGCCGTTCGTGTTCGCCGTGCCGATGATCGCGGTCCCGGAATTGGTGGACTCCCCGAAGGTCGTCGAACCGACCTTGGACAGGCCTCCCGCATTCTGGAAGTTCGCAACCGCGACCTGGGCGAGTTCGTTGGACTGGTTGTTCGAGAACGATCCGATGATCTTCCCGTTCTGGTCAACCGAGATCCCCGAGAGGATCCCCTGCGCGAACCCGTCCTGGCTCTTCAGCCCGACCGTCGAGAAGTTGGGGATGTAGTAGGTCACGCCATTGATGATCTGGTACGACCCGCTCGCATCCGCCGTAAATCCGTTCCGGTCTCCGAAGGCCGACCGCGAAACCTTGGGCTGGGGGCCGCCAAGGCCGATGGACCAGTCCCGGTCGCCGTCACCGAAGGCAATGCCGCCTCCGGCTTCCAACGGATCAGGAGCTGATTCTGAGTGCAGACCGCCGGCAGCCAGGTTTTGCGCGATCGACGAATCGTTCTGGTTCTGCCAGTCAAAGTCGGCAGCCGTGATCGTGCTCACCCCGCCCCAGTCAATGTCAAACTTCTGCACATACAGGGCAACGGGCTTGTTGCCCACCACCATGCTGTCCGCGGCTCCGCCGGTCGAACCCGACCCGTCATCAAAGAACGAGAAGGTCTTCGCCCCGGTGGACGCCCCGATCGGGGTATTGTTGATGTCAATATACGAGCCAGCCGTAGTCCCGGCCGGCGGTGTCACCGCCGGCAGGGTGTTCATCGACTGGTAGACCAGGACGATCGGAAGCTTGGACAGCTGGAAGTTTTCCAGCGGATTCCCCGCCAAGGTCGTCTGGAACTCCGTCTTCGGATTGTCGAACGCGGCGCCACCTCTGGTGGAGTCCGCGGCCACGTCGCCAGCGGCGACCGTGGCCCCCTCAAATCCGATGATGGTATTGCGATCCTCATCGGCGGAGATGTCCCACGCCCCGAAAGCGTTGGTGCTCAGCGCTGCACGGTTGGGATTCGCCGCAATGTCCGGCGCCGCCCCCGTGCTGTCCGTGTTGGCGTCAACGTACGTGACGTAGTCAAGTGACCCGTCCGTGTTGAAATGAACCAGCCCTGAGTGCGAGGAACGCACCAAGCTGCCGGTCACCGGATCCGTGTACGTCATGTTATCCGGCGCGACTGCGACGGAGGTGTCGGACGCATCAACGGAAACACTCCACGACCAGGTGTTGTTCTCGTATCGTGTCGAGACGCCGGGATTGGCCTGGATAGTTGCACCCGCGGCAAGGACCGCCGGATCCGTGGCGTCCGGAGGAGCCAGGGGGATCTGCGTGTCGGACAAGTTCGTCAGGGTCATGGTCATGCTGTGCGAGTTGCCCAGCGAGTCATAGACCGTGAAGTTGATGTCCTTCGTGCCGACCGTATACGTCCGGACGGTCGGGACATAAACGCCCGCACCATCGAACGAGTAGTCGCTGACCGAAATGGTCGTCGTTCCGACCTGCCCGGTCTGGTAATTCTTGGAGTGGTCGGCACCTGAATCCAGGTTGCCCACCATCGCCACGTTACGAGTCTCCTGAGCCTTCATTGAAGTCCCGGCGTTGATCTGGATGTTGCCGATCTTCGTCGGATTGCTCGAGTCCACCACGATCCGCCCAAGCGGATCGCCAGGAGGCGCCGCCGCCGACCAGCCCTGCACCAGCCCGCCGTTCGGGTCCACGAGGCGCCCGGCCGAGTCGAACCGGAAGGAACCCGCGCGCGTATACAGCGTCTGGTTCCCCTGCTTGGTGATGAAGAACCCATCACCCGTGATCGCCAGGTCCGTCGCATTCCCTGTGGCCTGCAACGTTCCCTGGGTCTGGATCGTGTCCACCGCGGCCACGGAGACGCCCGTGCCGATCTGGATGGGGTTCACACCCCCGGTGTTGTTGGCAAAGCTGGAGCCGAAACCGCCCCCGATGCTCTGGCTCAACAGGTCGCGGAACTGGACCCGTCCGGCCTTGAAACCGACGGTGTTCACGTTCGCAATGTTGTTGCTGATAACATCCAGCAACGTCTGGTGATTTCGCATACCGCTGATGGCGGTAAACAGACTGCTCACCAGTGCCATGGTTGTCCTCCTTGTAAGGGTACTTCCGCCGTCGACGACGGAAGGTAATGGGCCCCCTCCAGAGAGGTCCGGCCCGTGTTGGTTTCTCCTTTCACTGCCACTGCACTCCGATCAGGCCACGCGGCGTTCCTCACAGGATCACCGCGCTGTCAATATTCGTGAACACATTTTCCTTCATGCTGGCGGCGTCCACGACGGTAATGACGGTCCGATTGCGCACGCTCACGACATATGCCGCCTTGCTGGAGAGCAGGAGCGACTCCCGCGCCCCCTTGGCGGCCGCACGCCGGACCCCGTCGTCAATCCCGGCCAGGTCGGCCGGCGAGAGATTGATGGATCGCAGGCGCAGGCGTTCCACCGCGTGAGCGGAGAACTTCACGCCTTCCGCGGTCTGCAACAACTGCTGTTGCAGGACCTCGGCGAATGACGGGGCACCCGGCGCGCTCGGGGCGCGCAGCGGTGCCGGCGCCACGGGCCGCAGGGGCCCGGCGCCGCCGACGGGGGGCAGGCCCCCCGGATTCAGCCGATCAACCATGTCGCATCCTCCCCCCGGTCCCGGTCAGAACACCACTTCCTGGACGTCCTTGAACGCCACGACCGAGCCATCGGCCAGCGTCAGGATGGGAACCCCGTCCGTGGTCGGCCGCACGGAGATCACCTGGCCCGTGATGAGCGAGCCGTCGGTCGCCGTGGACTTGATGTTGCGGCCCAGCATGGCCACCGCCGACATCGTGGAGAACGCCTGCGTCATGTTCAGCATCTGCTCCAACTGCGAGAACTGGGCCATCTGGGCCGCCATCTGCGAGTTGTCCATCGGGTTCAGGGGGTCCTGCATCTTCATTTGGGTCACGAGCATTTGGAGGAAGTCGTTCTTCCCCAGCCGCCCGTTCGCCTCCGTGGTCACTGCACCCGTGGACTGCGCGGAAAGACCAACCGGTGTGATCATCGCGAGTCCTCCTGCCTGGTTGCGAACGCCTCGATCCTCGTCATGTCCTGCGGAATGTTCATGCCATGAGATCCACGGCGGTCAGCCTCCGGACAGAGGTGGCGGTCAACCCGGCCACCGCCGGCTCGTCCGCCCCGCCCGCGGCGCGGGGAGTCCGGTGCTCGAACCAGCGCTGTTGCGGCCGCGACTGGCCGGGGTCGCCGAACCCCCCGAAGGCGGCCGTGCTGACCGCCA
>JAHFSL010000620.1 GCA_023265785.1 Candidatus Coatesiibacteriota bacterium
ACGACACGCTCTTGTCGGAGGTCACCAGGAGGATGTCGGAGGGCCGGGTGGACTCATCCAGCATCCGGCGGATGAGGTCGTCCGCCTCCACCCCCCGCGGGGAGTACCGGACCGCGATGGACCCCACCTGATCGGCCCCGCCCATCTCCTCCCCGCCCTTGGTGCCGTCAAAGATCACCGTAATCCGGTGGGGCTTGCCCGCCGCGTACTCGCCCAGGTGCTCAAGGAACCCGCGCCGCCGGTCCTTGAATTGAACGCCCGGCCACTCACGACTAGCCGGTAACGCATGCATGACGTTATACCCATCCACGATCAGGACCATCGCGTCCTACGGCGTAAACAGCGAGCCGGAGAGGCCCGCGTTGACCCGCACCCCCGCGTAGTCAACGACAGTCCTGCACCGGCCCTCGCACCCCAGCGTGGTGATTTCCACCGGCAGCCACATGCCCGCCAGCCGCGCGAACCTCGAGACCGCGCTGGTCGACAGCAGGGCGTCCTCGGCGCCGAACACCTTGCTCTCCTCGACAACACCCCGGTCCATGTCCACCCAGATCTTGAGGCGCACCGCCGTGGCCCCCCCGCTCCGGGGCGTGAGCGCCAGCCCCACCAGCCGCTGGTGCGCGGGCTCGGCAAAGGAGGTGATGGCGTACTCGCGGTCCAGCGCGGGCCCCCCCAGCGAGAGCGCCCACAGGGACAGCGGGGAGGCGGCGTCCTCGGGCTTGTCCGGGCCCTGGGCGGCCTTGCCGTTGACCCAGACGGTCCGGCCGCGGGCGATGACCAGCCGGCCGGCGGGTTCGCGAAAATCCACCCTCACTGACGCGGGCCGCCGGAAGGCGTAGGCGTATCGCTGGCGATAGACCTGTTCGGTCAGGAAGCCCTTGAGCGCGGTGGTGACCGTCACCTCGGCCGCGAGATCGGACAGTGGTGCCAGATTTTTCCGCAGGCGGGCCAGCGCCCGCGCGGCCGCGGGATCGGCGGCACTGGCCGGGACGGCGCCCACGGTGCACACGGCCCATCCCAGGGCCGCCAGGACCCGCGCCCGAGACCCGGTCACGCGCCGATCCGCACGGGCGAGAGAAGGCCCCGCAGGGCCTCCAGCGCCGACAGCGCCGCCAACCGGCTGGTTTTCGGATTCTCGGGGAAAGGCTCGTTCTCGAACCGGCAGGCGGCCCGGCCGAAGGCGCCCGCGAATTCCAGTTCGTGCACATTGCGCGTGAGCGCCGGATCGGCCACCACCTGCACCCGGGTCCGGCGCGGGCCCAGCCCGGCCAGCGCCACGGTGGCGGCCACGTTCACATTGGCCGGGAAAGCGCGCGCCGCCGCCGCCGCGTTTCCGGCGAAGAGCACCGTCCGGCGGCGGATCGCGGCCAGCCGGATCCGTCGCGCGACAATGAAAGGAGCCCCCGCGTACGCGCGCGGCGGCTTGGAGGAGGTGAGCCGCACGGAGGCCAGGCCACCGTGCCGGGCGGCGCGCAGGGCGTCGAGCGCGCCAAGCGCGCCGGAGGGGATGACCAACCGGCCACGGCGCGCCGGCGCGAGCAGGCCCGGATGGCGCAGGAGCCCCGCCACGCTCAAGGCCAGGATGTCCCGGCCCCGGGACCGTGCAGCCCGGACCACGCCGGCCGCGGCCGCGGCGCTGGCGCACTCCACCACCACCTCACACCGGGCCACGAGCGCCCGCAGGGGCAGGACGGCGGGACGGGGCCGCAGGGCGGCCGCCAGCCGGGCCGCGACGGCCGCGTCGGCGTCACAGACCGCCACCACGCGGCCGGCCAGCCGCAGGCGGGCCACGCCCCGGGCCAGGCTCCGCCCGATGGCCCCGCACCCGACAATTCCAATTGTTCTCGTCCGGTTAGACATCCACTTCCGCTCCGCGATGAGGTGAACTCATCGCTCCGCGGTCGCCTCGCTTGCGCTCGGCTCCATCAACGCGTCCCGCGGGACAGACGGTTGCGGGGGCCCAGGAGGACGATCCGGGACCGCGATGCCTCGCCATCGGCGAACAGCCCGTACGCCAGGATGATGAGGGGGTCACCCGGCTGGCCCAGCCGCGCCGCCGGCCCGTTCAATTCCAGCTTCCCGCTGGCCCGCCGCCCCCGGATGCAGTAGGTCTCGAGCCGGTCACCGGTATTGAGATTCAGGACATGCACCTGTTCGTCGGCCACCAGATTC